>JAZUHQ010000328.1:0-4061 GCA_045641805.1 Lachnospiraceae bacterium | reverse complement strand
AGTAATCCTTACGTTCCTCTGCCAGTGCCTTATCCTTGATGAAATAGCGTTCAAAAGTAGCCATTTTTTCTTTACCATAGACTGGTGAATCGACGTTGGACCAGATGAACCAGCAGATATCACCGCCATAGATCTTGGCCTCTGCATCGTTAACGGAATAGAAGGCACGTCTTGTCCATGTTTCAAGATAATCATAGAGGGCCTTGCCCTTTAATGTCTGGCCGCCAAGATGAACTTCGCGGAAAGAACCATCCTCGTTAAAAGGAACGCATCCATGATAATAAAGATTGTCATTGTAACAGAGGTAGAGACCACCCTGTTTGAAGAGGAACTGGATATGCTGCTGAAGCTTCGCGCAGCTCTTGAATGCCAGTACCAGATGATCCAGGATTTCCTTCTCGATCGGGGATAACTCATATGGATCAGCAGGATCGATTGTTGGGAAGTTCTTGTCTGTCAGCTCATATTCCTTGCCATCGATCGTGATCACACCACGGTCATAGTCGATTTTCTCAAGGAGCTGTCTGTCGATCATGTTCCACTCTGGACGTCTTCTCATGAGCTGTCCTTCCAGTTTAAACTGGATGATGGCAATTGCCTTATGCATCTTCTCCTCAACGTGTTCCTCGATACCACCGAGTGTTGTATTCTCAGTCTTTATCACATGTTTGATCCTGAAAAACTCACATGGATCATTACCGTACACTTCCATTGCGAAGTGTGCTAATGGCATGAGGTTGATACCATAATCATCTTCCAGTGTTTCAAGGTTACCGTATCGTGCACAGAGACGGATAACATTGGCAATACATGCCGGATGTCCGCTGGCAGCGCCCATCCATACAACGTCATGGTTGCCCCACTGAACATCGACGGAGTGATACTCGATCAGTCTGTCCATGATCTTAGCCGCACCGGAGCCTCGGTCAAAGATATCACCAACGATATGCAGATGATCGATAACCAGTCTCTGGATCAGGTTGCAGAGAGCCACGATAAACTCTTTGGAACGGCCGATACGAATGATCGTATTGATGATCTCGTTATAGTAAGCTTCCTTGTTGGTGATCTCATTATTCTCATAGATCAGCTCTTCGATGATATAGGCGAAATCCTTTGGAAGCGCGTGTCTTACTTTTGAACGTGTATACTTTGTCTGGGAATGCTTGCAGACACGAATGAGTCTGCTGAAGATCATCTTGTAGAAATCTTCAATATCCTCTTCTTCTCTCTCGATCAGTTCCAGCTTTTTCTCAGGATAATAGATCAGTGTTGCGAGCTGTTTCTTGTCTCTGTTGCTGATCGTATTACCAAATTCCTCGTCGATCTTTTTACGTACCGCACCGGAACCATTTTTCAGCACATGGAAGAACTGTTCTGCTTCACCATGGATATCACTGAGGGCATGCTCTGTACCTTTTGGAAGGTTCAGGATGGCCTGCTGGTTAATGATCTCAGTGGAAGCGGCTGCGATAGTTGGATACTTCTGTGCCAGAAGCTCAAGATAACGTAACTGGAGTTCATCAATTCTCTCAATATCGTTCATTTTAATTTCCCCTTATATATTCCCTTAAAATATACCCTTATAGAATGTTCTACTTATTATCGATAACATCACTCATCTGATACATACCAGGTTTCTGAGATGCCAGATAGAGTGCAGCTTCCAGAGAACCTTTGGCAAAGATGGATCTGGAATAAGCTGTATGCTTGATCTCGATGACTTCATCAGGACCACAGTAGAAGACTTCATGTTCGCCGACGATGGAACCGCCTCTGACAGCCTGAATACCGATCTCGGAAGGATCTCTCTTCACACGCTCAGCAGAACGGTCGTATTTGTAGTGATAACGACCATCCATTGCCTGATTGATCGCATCAGCGATCGCAATGGCTGTGCCGGATGGTGCATCCAGTTTTCTGTGGTGGTGTTTCTCAACAATCTCCATATCATAACCAGCTTCTGCAAGGATCTGTGCTGCCATTGCTGCAAGTTTGAAAACTGTATTGACACCCAGTGTCATATTGGCGGAACGAAGAACAGGAATCACTTCGGATGCTGCCTGAACCTTTGCCAGCTGTTCTTCACTTAAACCGGTTGTACATAAAACGATCGGAAGTTTTTTCTCCACTGCATAAGCAAGGATACCATCCACAGCCTTTGCTGTTGAGAAATCAACGATCACATCTGCAGCCACATCACAAGCCTGGCAGGATGTAAAAACAGGATAACCATTGTCTCTGTTATCCACGATGTCGATACCTGCCACGATCTGAATATCAGCATATTCTCTGGCAAGTGTTGTAATATTCTGGCCCATAACACCGTTACAGCCATGCATGATCATATTTACCATTTTCAAAATCTCCTCATTGATCTTTGTGCCAAAGGCTCCAATAATACTTCTTTTCTTGTGTTAAAAAGTAAGCCTCGGCATACATCTTGCTACTATTTTACTCTATTTGATACACTTTTGCAAACCATTCTCCCGCAATGGCTGCCGCTTCTGCACACTTCTTTTACAAGCACCAAAAAGTCAAAAAGGAGTCCTGCAAGCAGAACTCCCTTCATAATTTCCTATGTTTATTTAACCACGTTTAAACCATAAGCACGCATTGCTGCTGCAAGTCTTGCCTCATGCTCAGGCTCAATTGTTGTGAGTGGAAGGCGAAGCGGACCAACCTCTTTGCCGAGAAGATTCATAGCTGCTTTTACAGGAATAGAATTCACCTCATTGAACAGCTCATGTAACAGAGGTAGAGCCTTGAGCTGAAGTACAAGACTTCCCTTTATATCGCCATTTAAATATTTCATAACCATGTCATGTGTGTCTCTTGGACAGATATTGGATAATACGGAGATAACACCGATACCGCCAAGGGAAAGGATCGGAACGATCTGATCATCGTTGCCGGAGTAAAGATCAATATTGCCCTGTGTCATCTGCATGATGTCAGCTACCTGGGAGATATTGCCGCTGGCTTCCTTAATGGCCACGATGTTGTCACATTCCTTTGCCAGTCTTGCCACTGTCTTTGCCTCAATGTTCACACCTGTACGGCTCTGTACATTGTAAAGGATGAGTGGCATATCTGTATGTTTTGCGATCTCTGCATAGTGGGCGAAAAGACCGTTCTGTGTTGCTTTGTTATAGTATGGAGAAACCAGAAGGGCACCATCTGCACCTGCATCTCTTGCTTCTCTTGTCAGCATGATGGCTGTCTCTGTGCTGTTGGAACCTGTACCTGCAATAACAGGGACTCTCTTGTTGGCTCTGCTGATACAGCATTTGATAACCTCAATATGCCCTTCTTCTGATAATGTAGAAGACTCACCTGTTGTGCCACAGATAATGATACTGTCTGTACCATTGTCGATCTGTTCGTCGATGATCTCTTCAAGCTTATTGTAATTTACGGCACCATTCTCATACATAGGTGTGACGATGGCGACACCTGCACCTTTACAAATTGACATATCTTCTGTACTCCAGTCTGATCTATGAATACTCGAAAGAGTTTACCTGCTTTTTCATGCCCCAATGAGTGAGCAAGAAAAAAGAGCCGTCATGATGCGGCCCGTCAGAATATGGTCTATTCCCAAAACATTCTTTAAGCAGCACTCCATCATATTGATGACAGTTGCACAGCTCTTAACTGTACACCCAGCAGCTTATTTTTCAGGAAATAAGAAGCTTCGGCAGACAATCCTTTCAGAAACCTTCCTCTGTACCTGAATACATCCGGCCTCCTACTGATCTTATCCGCGCCTCTACTTTACCACATCATAGTAGCACTAAAGCTATATGATGTCAACAAAGCTTTTATTCTGATTTTTATTTCTTTTTGATCTCAAGGCAGGAAATATAATCTGCATATGGGATCAGGGATTCAGGAAGATAACGTCCTGTCAGGATCAGTTCTGTCTCCTCTTCCTTCTTTTCAATCAGTGCGATCACCTCTTCGCAGGAAATGATACCCAGGTCCACAAGGCCAAGGATCTCATCCAGGATCAGGACATCACACTCACCAATGGCGAGTACCTTCTTTGCAAAGTTATA
>JAZUHQ010000327.1:0-6863 GCA_045641805.1 Lachnospiraceae bacterium | reverse complement strand
ACAGCCTACGGTCTGGCCTGTATCGCGGGTCTGACAACCGTCCTTCTGGGATTTCTGCTGTCCAGAAGGATTATGGCTGCGATGGGAATTCCTACGCACATCTTGCCATGGTCCCTTCTCTATATCCGCATTTATTTCCTTGGTCTCTTCTTTACGGTCGTCTATAACTTTGGCGCTGCCATCATCCGCTCGAGCGGAGATGCCAACCGGCCAATGATGTATCTGATGGCCACCGGCTTTATGAACGTGGTCCTCAACCTTCTCTTTGTGGTCGGCTTCCGACTTGGCGTGGCCGGAGTCGCGGTGGCGACGGCGCTGTCTCAGATCACGGCAGCCCTCCTGGTGACCCGGTCCCTGATCAAGGATCAGGGAATGATCCGTCTGGATCTGAGAAAGATTCATCTGAATGGCAAGATCGCCCTTCAGATCATTGCGATCGGACTGCCATCACTGTTTCAGAATGGTCTCTTCTCAGCCAGCAACATCGTCGTTCAATCCGCCATCAACAGTTTTGGCGCGATCACGATCGCGGCCAACAGTGTGGCAACCACACTGGAGGAATTTGTCTATATCAGTACGGGTGCCGTCAATCAGGTATGCGTCACCTTCACCGGCCAGAACAATGGTGCAGGCAACACCCGCAATGTCAAGCGGGTCCTGACCCGCTGTATCATGCTGACCTGCCTGATGGGATTTGGCATCGGCCTGATCATCAATCTGAAAGGCAGCCTTTTCCTGAGTCTCTTTACAAGAGAAGCCGAAGTGGTGACCGCCGGCCTCATCCGTCTTCGGATCGTGGCCTTATGGCTCTTTTTGAATGGTGTATCGGACCTCCTTGCGGGTTCCCTCCGAGGCATGGGTTATTCACTGGTTCCGATGATCACGATCCTGACCGGTGTCTGCGGCTATCGACTGCTCCATATCTTTACGATCTTCCGTGCTTATCCATCCCTGGAAGTGCTTTATTTATGTTATCCGATCAGCTGGATCATCGTCATTATCGTGCTCGCATTCCTGTGGTTTGGCCTCTATCGCAGGTTTTGCCGTATGAAGGAGAAGGAAAGCGCCGAGAGAGCTTAATGGGTGAAGGAATATGAATTTCTGATAATGGGGAATTGCAGAAAACTTCACTATTTGGAAAAAAATGGCGGTTAAAATGAATTGATTTGCACTTTTTAATGCAAAACGTTGACATTTATGTACTTGGACAGGTATAATGAAGTATAATTTAGCGCGATACAGTGCTATTTGGGCGCATAGCCCTCCGACCGTATGTGCCTGTATCGGCTGAAAACAACAGGAGGAGAAACAAAATGAAAAGACATGCAAAAAAAGCAGCTGCTCTTGTAATGGTAGCAGCTATGGCAATGTTAACAGCATGTGGTTCCAAACCAGCTCCAGCACCAGCACCATCCGCTCCAGCAGCATCTGAAGCAGGTGAAGAGGCTCCAGCAGGCGGTTCCATCTCACAGACAAAAGACATTGTTGCAGCAATGAACGTTGACTTCACAACTATGGACCCACAGGATACAAGTGATACAATTTCCGGCGCAGTTCAGAAAATGATGCTTGATTCCTTATTCGGTTTCGATGAGAACATGGTTCTCTACCCAATGCTTGCAACAGATTATGAAGCAAATGACGAAGCTACAGAGTTCACAATTCATCTTCGTGAAGGTATCAGCTTTACAGATGGCACACCATGGGATGCTGATGCTTGCTTAGTTAACATCGAGAAATGGGATACAGTAGAACTTGGTCTTAAGAGATCTACATTCCTTAGCTCCGTTATCGATTCTTATGAGAAGGTTGATGACTACACAGTTAAGATCAACCTTGCATCTCCATTCGGTGCTTTCATCGCTAACCTTGCACATCCGGCTTGTGCGATCATGAGCCCTAAGACAATCGAGGCAGGCGTTGAAGCGTGTGCTAGAAATCCTGTAGGTACAGGTCAGTACACATTCGTAGAATGGGAAGAAGGCGACCACCTTACAATCGCTCTTAACAGAGATTGGTGGGGCTTTGATCCGGAAATCTGCGGCGGCGAAGCTCTTGCAGATTCCGACTGTGGTTTCAACACAGTTACATTTAAGCCAGTAGAAGAGAGTGCAACTCGTGTATCCATGCTCCAGTCCGGCGACTGCCAGATCATCGAGCCAATCCCTACAGAGTCTGTAGCAGTTCTTCAGGCAGACAGCAACGTATCTGTTGTTGTTGATGATTCCATCATCGTTCGTTACCTCTTCATGAACAACCAGAAAGCTCCTTTCAACGATGTTCGTGTTCGTCAGGCAATCGATATGGCAATTGATAAAAACGCTTACTGTGCAGTAGTTAAAGACGGTCTCGCTACACCAGCACAGTCTATCATCGGTTCTAACGTTTCCTACTACAAGGCTAACGAGCCACGTGAGTACAATGTAGAAAAAGCTAAAGAGCTTCTTGCAGAAGCTGGTTACCCAGATGGTTTCACATGTAAGGTAACATTCTCCAACACAACAGCTAACCAGAAACAGTGTGAGTTCATCAAGCAGCAGCTTGAGCAGGTTGGTATCAACGTAACACTTGATGGTAAAGAATCTGCAATCGTTAACGAAGAAGTTCAGGCAGCTTACGACAGCGGCGCTGATTCACCTGTAGAGCTTTACGTTATCGGTTGGTCTCCATCCACAGGTGATGCTGACTGGGGTATCCGTCCACTTCTTGCTATCGAGTCTGAGCCTCCAATGAGCTACAACATCTGCTACTACGAGAACGAAGAACTCGACGCTCTGATCCAGCAGGGTCTTACAAGTGCTGACGTAGACGTAAGAGCTGATGCATACGCTAAGGCTCAGGATATCATCTGGGAGGACGTTCCTCTGGTATGTCTCGCTCAGGATTCCAACACATGGGCTACATCCGCAAACATCACTGGCGTATTCCTTAACCCAGATGGTGCTTTAATGATCCAGGATGCAAAGATGTTCGAATAATATCGGATAATTGAATCCATATAAGTAAAATGGGGCACTGCAGTCTCTGCAGTGCCCATTTTCATAAGTAACAGAAACTTTAATTCTAAACCTTGGGGGAGAGAACAGCTTATGTTGAAATATACAATCAAAAGAGTTCTTGGCATGATCCCGACCCTGATCATCGTTATCACATTCGTTTTTCTGTTTGTTCGTATGATTCCTGGTGACCCTGCAAGACTTGTCGCAGGTGAGCAGGCAACCCTTGAAGATGTAGAAAATGTACGTGAACAGCTGGGTCTGAATCAGCCGGTATATGTACAGTATGGAAAATATGTTACCGGTCTGCTGAGAGGCGATCTCGGTACATCACTTAGAACAAAACGTCCTGTACTTGATGAAGTCAAGGGACGATACATGAATACATTTAAACTGACACTTGGTGCACTGATCTGGTCTACGATCGTCGGTGTTCTGCTTGGTGTCTGGTCCGGTAAAAACCGAAGTAAATGGCAGGATTTCCTGGGAATGACGTTAGCCGTCTCGGGCATCTCACTGCCGAGCTTCTGGGTTGGTTTCCTGCTGATCATCGTATTTGCAGTTAAACTGAGATGGGTACCTATTTCATCCACAAGTGATATCAGAGGTCTCATTCTTCCGGCCATTACGCTCGGCACAAGTATCGCAGCGATCGTTGCACGATTCACAAGATCCTCTATCATCGAAGTTATGAAGGAGGACTATATTCGTACAGCGAGAGCCAAAGGTCTGAAGGAAAGCGCAGTTACATGGGGTCATGCGTTCCGTAACTCTATGATCTCCGTAGTAACAGTAGTAGGTCTTCAGTTCGGTTTCCTGCTCGGTGGTTCCGTTGTAACAGAGCAGGTATTCGCTTATCCCGGCCTTGGTACACTGCTTATTGAATCTGTAAACTATCGTGATTATCCGGCGATCCAGTCCCTGATCCTGATCTTCTCACTGCAGTTCATCGTGATCAACTTACTGGTAGACCTGCTCTATGCGGTTCTGAATCCGGAGATCAAATTATCATAAGAAGGAGGAGAAGTTATGTTCAAGAAAGAAGCCAAAACTGAGCAGAATGATATTAAGACTCCTCTTTCCGAGGCGATCCGTAAATTTAAGAAACAGAAAAATGCGATTGTCGCTTTATGTTTCGTTCTGTTCCTCGTATTCCTTGCATTCTTTGGCGAAAAGATCGTGCCATTCGGCATCAATGAATACGATTATTCCAACACACTGCAGGGTCCATCCATGGCACACTGGTTTGGTACAGATGAGTTCGGCCGTGACCTTTTCTCCAGAATTATCTGTGGTACAAAGATCTCTCTGGCTGTAGGTTTATCTGCCGTAACCGTAGGTTGTGTCTGTGGTACGGTGCTTGGCCTGATCGCAGGTTACTACAGAGGTATCATCGATTCCATCATCATGCGTATCTGTGATACATTATTCGCATTCCCTGGTATCATCCTTGCAATCGGTATCGTAGCTATCTTAGGACCTGGTCTTGGTAACGTTGTTATCGCCGTTGCCGTATTCTCAACACCGACCTTTGCACGACTCGTTCGAAGCCGTACACTGGCCCTGAAGAATGCAGTCTTCGTACAGGCAGCGCGTAACCTTGGTGCACCGGATGCAAGAATCCTCTTCAAGCACATCCTGCCTGGTGCATTCCCTGAAATTATCGTTCAGTACACAATGTCTATCGGTTCTTCCATTCTGACAGCATCATCCCTGTCCTTCCTTGGTATGGGTGCAACACCACCAACACCTGAGTGGGGCTTACTCCTGTCTAATGGCCGTAACTATATGCTGACAGCATTCCACTGTACACTGTTCCCTGGTATCGCGATCTTCCTGACAGTTCTGAGCTTCAACCTGTTAGGTGATGGTCTTCGTGATGCACTGGACCCTAAACTTACAGATTAAGGAGGAGAGAGAAGATGGCAGAAGAAATCAAAAACGTACTCGAAGTCAACAATCTTCATACTTATTTCTTTACAGATTCCGGCACTGTTCATTCTGTTGAGGGCGTAGACTTTCAGCTGAAGGAAGGTCATACACTGGGTATCGTAGGTGAGTCCGGTAGTGGTAAGAGTGTAACCTCTCTTTCCATCATGGGTCTGCTCATGGGTACAACCGGTAAGGTTGTTGAAGGTGAGATCATTCTGGATGGCAAAAACATCCTTGAATATTCCGATGAAGAGCGCAGAAACTTAAGAGGCAGCCAGATCTCCATGATCTTCCAGGAGCCTATGACATCTCTGAACCCTGTTCTTACCATTGGTAAGCAGATGACAGAATGTATTCTGCAGCATCAGAAAGTAACAAAAGATCAGGCTTGGGAGATGGCAACAGAAATGCTCCGTAAAACAGGCGTTCCTCGTGTAGAGCGTATGATGAAGGAGTTCCCATTCCAGTTATCCGGTGGTCAGCGTCAGCGTGTCATGATCGCGATGGCACTTGTATGTAATCCAAGAATCCTGATCGCCGATGAGCCTACAACAGCGCTTGACGTTACGATTCAGGCTCAGATCCTCGATCTGATGAACGATCTGAAGAAAGAGATCGGTACATCCATTCTCTTTATCACACATGACCTTGGTGTTGTTGCTGAGGTTTGTGATGACGTTGTTGTTATGTACTGTGGCCGTGCGGTTGAGAAGGGCAATGTCTATGAACTCTTTAAGAATCCTTCCCATCCATACACACAGGGCCTTCTGAAATCCATTCCAACCATCGGTCAGAGCGATGAGGAACTGGAAGTTATCCCTGGTAACGTGCCAAATCCAAAATATATGCCAAAGGGATGCAAATTTGCACCTCGCTGCAGCAAGTGTTTTGAGAAATGTCAGAACGAAGAGCCTGGTTTCTTCGATCTTGGCAATGGTCACTTCAGCAAATGCTGGCTTCATGAAGAAGGAGGTAAGAATTGATGAGTACTGAGAACTTACTCGAAGCTACCGACGTCAAAATCTACTATCCTGTTTCAGGTAAGATGTTTGGCCAGAAAGAATATGTTAAAGCCGTTGACGGTGTATCCTTTGAGGTTCGCCGTGGTGAAGTACTTGGTATCGTCGGTGAGTCCGGCTGTGGTAAATCCACACTGGGCAGAGGTATCTGTAAGCTTGAGAACGTGACATCCGGTAAGATCGTTCTGGATGGCGTTGATATCTCCAATTTCAACGATAACAAGATGCGTCCAATGCGTAAGAAAGTACAGATGGTATTCCAGGATCCATATGCATCCCTGAATCCACGTATGTCTGTCTTCGATATCATTGCAGAGCCAATGATCATCCATGGTCTTGCAAAAGATAAAGAAGAGTTAAAAGAAAAAGTACTGGATACTCTGAGAAAGGTAGGTCTTGATGATTATCATGCCAACCGTTACCCTCATGAGTTCTCCGGTGGTCAGCGTCAGCGTATCGGTATTGCGAGAGCTCTGGCAGTTCAGCCGGATCTGATCATTGCCGATGAGCCTGTATCCGCTCTGGACGTATCCATCCAGGCACAGGTGCTGAACCTGATGAACAAGCTGAAAAAAGAGCTGAACCTGACTTATATCTTCGTTGCCCATGACCTGAGCGTCGTTGAATATATCAGTGACCGTGTAGGTGTTATGTACCTTGGTAACTTCGTAGAGGTTGCTGACAAGAAGTCCCTCTACCAGAATCCATTACATCCTTACACTCAGGCACTTTTATCTGCTGTTCCGGTTCCTGATCCAACAGCGAAGAAGGACAGAGTGATCCTTGAAGGTAATATTCCTTCCGCTCTGAATCCTCCAAAGGGATGTAAGTTCCATACACGTTGTCCAAAATGTATGGATATCTGTAAGGAAGTTGCACCTGAGCGTTATCAGGCTTCCGAAGATCACTATGTATA
>JAZUHQ010000326.1:0-2194 GCA_045641805.1 Lachnospiraceae bacterium | reverse complement strand
GAGCTGACCTTGTCGATCTCATCAAGGAGCATAACCGGGTTCTTCACACCAGCCTGCTTTACAGCCGCTGCAATACGGCCCGGCATCGCACCGATGTAGGTCTTTCTGTGACCCCGGATCTCGGCTTCATCGTGCACACCACCCAGACTGATACGGACATATTTCTTGTCCAGTGCTCTGGCAATGGATCTGGCGATGGATGTCTTACCTGTACCCGGAGGGCCAACCAGGCAGAGAATAGGGGCTTCGCCCTTCTTTGTCAGCAGGCGGACTGCCAGGTATTCCATGATACGTTCCTTGACTTTATCAAGACCATAGTGGTCTTCTCTTAAGATATGCTCTGCCTTGTCCAGGTTTTTGTTGTCTCTGCCGGACTTGTTCCATGGCATATCTAAAAGTGTCTCGATATAATTTCTGTAAACACCGGACTCGGAAGAGTTGGCATTCAGTGTCTGAAGACGATGGATCTCCTTCTCCAGTTTTTCCTTAACGACAGCAGGCGCTTTCAGTTTTTCAAGGCGCTCCTCGTACTCAAGGATATCGGATTCGAGATCGTCTCCCAGTTCTTCACGGATCAGCTTCATCTGTTCACGGAGTACATACTCCTTCTGATTCTGATCGATGGCTTCCTTCACCTTCTGCTGGATCTCCTGGTTGATTCTGAGCACTTCGAACTCATTATTCAGGTCTCTGCATAAAAGTTCATAACGCTCATGGAAATCATAGACTTCCAGAAGTTCCTGACGTGCTTCCCATTTCATTGGCATGTTGGCGCAGAGGAGGTCTGTCAGTTTGATGACATTCTTATTCTGCTGCATGATACGGGTGATCTCCGGACCAAACTTGGTACCGGCGGATTCATACTTTTCAATTATATCTACAAGCACTCGGCGCATGGCCTCGGCTTCATTCTCATCTTCAATGTGATCCTGCATATCGTGGACAATGATATCGCCCAGAAGATATGGAGAAGCTGTGATCAGTTCCTCGATCTCTGCACGGAACTGTCCTTCCACAAGGACTCTGATAATGTCCTTTGGCATACGGACGATCTGTTTGATCTTCGCCATTGTACCGGTCTTGTGCAGATCGGAAAGGTTCGGATCTTCCTCATCAGGATCTTTCTGCGCAACCAGCATGATTTTCTGATCGCTGTTCATCGCCGCTTCAACAGCTGCAATGGATTTTTTTCTGCTTACATCAAAATGCATGACTGTTTCCGGCATGATAACGAGGCCGCGAAGGGCCACCACCGGCATTCTGCAATTGATATCACTCATCTTATGTTCACCGTCTTTCCCGTCAATATCATCAGAACAAGCGGCCAGAAAATCTGTCCGCTTGTCACGACAATCATTCTAATCTATGTTCTATCTCAAGAACGTTGTACTATGCTTCCCCTCTGATGATCACAGGTTCTGCAATTCCATCCACTGTATCCTTGGTGATGATGCACTTAATGGCATTCTCCTCAGAAGGCAGTGTGAACATAATGTCCATCAGTACATTTTCAACGATGGAACGGAGGCCTCTGGCACCTGTGTTACGCTGGAAGGACTTGTGAGCCACCTCACGGATCGCTTCTTCGTCAAACTCAAGTTCCACACCGTCCATCTCAAACAGTTTCTGATACTGTTTGATGATCGCACTCTTTGGTTCTGTCAGTACACGAACCAGTGCGTCTTCGTCAAGAAGATCCAGAGAAACGTTGACCGGTACACGACCCACAAACTCAGGGATCAGACCATACTTCACAAAATCCTGTGGAAGTGCCTGTTTCATACGCTCACCCACATTCATCATGTCGTCTTTGCTTCTGATCTCCGCATTGAAACCAATGGACTGTCCGTCTGTTCTGGCCTCAACGATCTTTTCAAGACCGTCAAAAGCACCACCACAGATAAACAGGATGTTGGTGGTATCGATTTGGATCAGTTCCTGATGAGGATGTTTTCTGCCACCCTGTGGTGGAACAGATGCCACAGTACCCTCAAGGATCTTGAGCAGTGCCTGCTGTACACCTTCACCGGAAACGTCTCTTGTGATAGATACATTCTCGGACTTCTTAGTGATCTTATCGATCTCATCAATATAGATGATGCCGCACTGCGCACGCTCGATATCGTCATCTGCAGCCTGGATCAGCTTTAATAAAATATTTTCAACGTCTTCACCTACATAACCTGCTTCTGTA
>JAZUHQ010000325.1:0-4567 GCA_045641805.1 Lachnospiraceae bacterium | reverse complement strand
CTTGGTCGGTTCGACGGGAAAAAGATCCACTGGATCTTTTCCTATACCCATCTCACCCCATCTTCCGCGGTATAATGAAAGGGGGACTTGAACCCAGAGACCTGCGGTCTCGTTCAAGGTCTCGCCTGCCGGCTCGGTCGGCGCTCCTGCCGAAGGCAGGGTGATCCACCGGACCACCGCGCCCCATCTTCCGCAATAATATTTAGGAGTCCCTTGAACCCAGGTTCAAGGTCTCCTCGCCATAAATGGCTCGTCGGTCGGTTCGGGCGGAAAAAGGTCCACTGGACCTTTTTCTATATCCGTCTCACCCCATCTTCCGCGGTATAATGAAAGGGGGACTTGAACCCAGAGAACTGCGGTCTCGTTCAAGGTCTCGCCTGCCGGCGGCAGAGTCTTCCACTGGAAGATGGGTGCAAGTCTTATGTTTAGGTGTACATAAGTTAATCCATTTGCTATAATAATAGGATGATAAATTTTGGTTGAGGTAAATAGAATGTTCAAGAAAAAGGATCTGATTTTGATTGCTGTGATTCTGGTGATTGCGGGTCTTGGGCTGATCGCAGTGCGTTATTTCCAGAAGGATACGGGTGCGGTGATGACGGCTTATATCGACGGTGAGGAGTACGGCTCCTATTCGTTGGATGAGGATCAGGTGGTCGAGATCAATGAATGGGGTTACAACCGTTTTGTGATCAAAGATGGTTATGTATATATGGAAGAAGCGGATTGTCCGGATCAGTATTGCGTCAAGCACGCAAAGATCCATCTTAAAAATGAGACGATCATATGTCTGCCGCATTATCTGGTGCTTGAGATCACTGAAGGTGAAGTCGGCGATGTGGATATTGTGACACAGTAAAAGGAGAGAATGATGACTAGAAAATTGACTTTATCAGCACTGCTTGTGGCGCTTGCCATGATCTTCAGCTATGTGGAAGTGCTGATTCCTTTTAACTTTGGTATTCCGGGTGTCAAGCTGGGTCTTGCAAACCTGGTGGTTCTGGTAGCGCTTTACCTGCTGGATACAAAACAGGCTTTTATGATCTCTCTTGTGCGTATTGTTCTGGTAGCCTTTACCTTTGGCAGTATTGCAGCCATGCTTTACAGTCTGGCGGGCGGCCTTCTGAGTTTTGTGATCATGGCGCTGCTTCGTAAGATCAAGGGTTTTTCCATTATGGGTGTCAGTGTCGCCGGTGGTGTTGGTCATAACATTGGCCAGATCCTGGTGGCGATGGCAGTGGTGGAAAACATGAACCTGATCTTTTACCTGCCGGTTCTGATGATCGCCGGTGTAGTGACAGGCCTTCTGATCGGTTTTGTTTCCGGTCTGATCATCCCTGCTGTAAGAAAAGCTTTTAAAGGTTATGATAACTAAAGCGAACAGCTTCCTTAGAATATAAGGAGGCTGTTTTTTTGCCTCTTTTCTCTGTTTGGTGGTTGAGAAATGCAGGATTCTAATGTATACTGAATTGCGAACGTTAAAATGTGCATAGCCTCGTCTTTATTCGGAAAGAGGGCCTATGCCTTGATGTATAGATAGGAGGAGCGACTATAATGGATAGACAGGAACTGGCTAATCTGATTTTCCCTGAAGCAAAGACAGTTGCTTATTATGAGGAAAAATATCCTGAAAGAAATTTACCTGAAGGTGCGGTTGTCACACGTTTTGCACCAAGCCCAACAGGTTTCGTACATATCGGTGCTTTAGAGCAGTGTATTGTTGAGACATCCCTGGTAAAGAAGTCCCAGGGTAAACTGATTCTTCGTATTGAAGATACAGACCAGAAACGTAAGGTTGAGAATGGTGTCACAGGCATCATCGATTCCATGAAGGATTTCGATATCATCTTTGATGAGGGTATGGTCAATGAGACAGAGTCCAGTGGTGACTACGGTCCATATATCCAGTCTCAGAGAAAAGAGATTTACGAAGCTTATGCCAAGTATCTTGTAGAGATCGGCAGAGCTTATCCTTGTTTTGCAACAGCAGATGATCTTGCTGCGATCAGAGCAAAGCAGGAAGAATTAAAATGTAATAACATTGGTTACTACGGTGAGTGGGCGACTTACAGAGAGTACCCAATCGAAGAGGCTGCAGCACGTATTCAGGCTGGCGAAAAGTTTGTTGTTCGTTTCAGAGCTGAAGGTCATGAAGGCGGCAAGATCAAACTGAACGACATGGTTAAGGGTAAGGTAGAAATGCCTCAGAACATCATGGATATCGTTATCATCAAGGGTGACGGACTTCCAACCTACCACTTTGCGCATGCAGTGGATGACCATCTGATGCATACAACACATGTTATCCGTTCCACTGAGTGGTTCCCATCCGTACCACTTCATCTTGAGCTTTTCCATGCACTTGGTTTCAAGGCACCTAAGTACTGCCATTATGCACCAATGCTGAAGAACGATATCAAGACAGATGATGAGGGCAATCAGGTATTCAACGAGAAGGGTGAGCCTGTTCTCTTCAAGCGCAAGATCAGTAAGAGAAAAGACCCTGAGGCAGCTGTTAACTATTATCATCAGGAAGGTATTCCAAAAGAATCTGTTAAGGAGTATCTGATGACTGTTGCCAACTCCGACTTTGAGATGTGGAGAAAGGGCAATGCAGATAAGGATCTCTATGAGTTCCCATTTGCACTCAAGAAGATGAGTACTACAGAAGGTGCCCTGTTCGATATGGACAAGCTCATCGACGTTTCCAAGAACGTCATCTCTACATTTACAGCTGAGAAGCTCTATGCAGATGTCTATGCGTGGGCTCAGAAGTATGATGAAGAGCTGAAGGCTATGCTGGATGATGCAGATTACTCCCTCAAGGTAATGAGCATTGAGAGAAGTGCAGATATTAAAAAGAAGAGAAAAGATATCGGCAAGTGGGCTGAGGTCAAGGATTACATCTCCTACATGTACGATGATATGTTTTATGGTAAAGAAATCAGCTACGATTACCAGCTGATCAAAGACAAAGCCCTTCTTGAGCAGATCTTCAACCTCTATGTAGAGGAGTTCTACGATGAGGCAGATGACTCTCAGCAGTGGTTTGATAAGATGAAAGATCTTGCAGAGCGCGTCGGCTATGCCCGCGAAGTAAAGATCTGGAAGAAAGCAAAAGATGAATGGCCTGGTCACGTAGGTGATATCAGTACAGCGATCCGTGTAGGTATTACTGGACGCAGCAATACACCTGACCTTTGCCAGATCATGCAGGTACTTGGTAAGGATCGTATCAAGGCGCGTCTCATGTACGCTCTTGAGCAGATGAACTAATACTGATAGAGAAGGTATTCTATATGGAATTAAACCAGTCACAGAGGGAAGCTGTCACCCATGACAGAGGCCCGATGATGGTCCTTGCAGGACCCGGATCGGGTAAGACCATGGTCATTACCCATCGTGTCAAGTGGCTGATCGAGGAAGCCGGAGTCCATCCGGCAGGAATTCTGGTTGTTACTTTTACAAAGGCTGCCGCAGATGAAATGCGGCAGCGTTTTGTTTCTTTGATGGATAACCGTGTATTCCCGGTAAGCTTTGGCACCTTTCATGCCATCTTTTTTTCAATCCTCAAGCATGCCTACCGCTATACGGCCGATAACATTATCCGTGAGGAGACCAAGCAGCAGTTCATCCGCGAGATCATTGAGGAATTACAGCTCGAACCGGAAAACCTGAACGAACTGGTCAGTGACCTGCTCAGTGAGATTTCTTCCGTGAAGGGCAGTATGATGGCGGTGGCTCACTATTATGCGACGAGCTGTGCCACCGATGTCTTCAGAAAAGTCTACCGGAAGTATGTATCCAGAATGGAGAATGCGGGACTCATCGACTTTGAGGACATGATGATCTATACCTATGAGCTCTTCAGCCAGCGCAAGGATATCCTGGCAGCGTGGCAGCAGAAGTTCAGGTATATTCTGGTGGATGAGTTTCAGGATATCAATCCCCTCCAGTACCGGATCGTCCGCATGCTGGCAGAGCCGGACAACAATCTTTTTATTGTCGGTGATGATGATCAGTCCATCTATGGTTTCAGAGGTGCCAAACCGGAGATCATGCTGAACTTTGAGAAGGACTACCGGAATGTAAAGAAAGTCTTTCTGTCTGTCAACTACAGGAGCAGGGGCGCTATTGTCAAAGGGGCCGGTCATGTGATCGCCAACAACAAGCAGCGTTTTGACAAGACGATCACCGCCTGTCAGGAAGAGGGAGATCCGATCGATATCCGTGTCTTTGAGGGCCCATCCGATCAGAACCTCTATGTGGTCCGCAAGATCATGGATTATCATAAGGAAGGCATCCCTTTCTCCGAGATGGCTGTCCTTTTCAGAACCAACACACAGGCGCGCATGCTTCTTGAGAAGATCATGGCTTACAACCTGCCTTTTAAGATGCAGGACAACATGCCAAATATTTATCATCACTGGATCGCTCAGGATCTGATGGCCTACATTCGAATTGCCCTGGGCAGCAATGACCGCAGTGATTATCTCAGGATCATCAACCGTCCCAACCGCTATATCAGCCGTGGGGTTTTTGATTCCAAGTCGGATCGTAGCCATGT
>JAZUHQ010000324.1:0-2507 GCA_045641805.1 Lachnospiraceae bacterium | reverse complement strand
AGTATATCTCCTTTGCAACAGGTGTTGAGAACGGTCTCATCCGTTTCGTAGGCGATGACTGTAAGGCTGCTTTCTATGAAGCTATCGAAGCTCGCCAGGTTCGCCCAGGTCTCTGCAAGACAGCTGGTCTTAAGCTTGTTTACAGCCCACTGAACGGTTCCGGTCTTGTTCCTGTTACTCATGTATTAAACGATATGGGTATCACAGATATCACAATCGTTCCTGAGCAGGAATATCCAAACGGTTACTTCACCACATGTTCCTACCCTAACCCAGAGATCTATGCTGCACTTGAGCTTGGTCTTAAACTTGCTAAAGAGTGTGGTGCTGACCTCATGCTTGCAACAGACCCTGATGCAGACCGTGTAGGTATCGCTATGAAGTGTCCTGATGGTTCTTACGAGCTCGTTAGCGGTAATGAGATGGGTGTTCTTCTTCTTGACTACATCTGTGCAGGCCGTATCGAGAAGGGTACAATGCCAAAGAACCCTGTTGCTGTTAAGTCTATCGTTTCCACACCACTTGCAGACGCTGTTGCTGCTCACTATGGCGTAGAGATGAGAAACGTACTGACAGGCTTCAAGTGGATCGGCGACCAGATCGCAGGTCTTGAGGCTGCAGGCGAAGTTGACCGTTTCATCTTCGGTTTCGAGGAGAGCTACGGTTACCTTGCAGGCCCATACGTACGTGATAAAGATGCTGTTATCGGTTCCATGCTCATCTGTGAAATGGCTGCTTACTACAGAAGCATCGGCAGCTCCATCAAGCAGAGACTGGAAGAAATCTACGCTCAGTATGGCCGTTACCTCAACAAGGTTGACTCCTTCGAGTTCCCAGGTCTTACAGGTATGGACAAGATGGCAGGTATCATGGCAGGTCTTCGTGAGAATGCACCAGCTGATTTCGCAGGCGATAAGGTTGTTAAGGTTACAGACTACAAGAAGACAGAAGAGACAGGTCTTCCATCTGCAAACGTTCTGATCTATGGTCTTGAGAGCGGCGCAACTGTTGTTGTTCGTCCATCCGGTACAGAGCCAAAGATCAAGACATACTTCACAACACTTGGTAAGGATCTTGCTGAAGCAGAAGCTAAGAAAGCTGAGCTTGCTGAAGCTTGTAAGCCAATCCTTGCTTAATCAAAACCAAAGAAACATCAAGGGACTATTTTCGAATAGTCCCTTTTTTTACGTGCAAAAACAGGAGCCCAAAGAGCTCCTGTTTGCTTTCTTCTATCTGAAGTTGATGATTATGCGAGGTGGAATAACTCAGCCAGCTTTGCCTCATCGATCTTGGAACCGATAACGCAGAGACGACCTGTGTACTCAGGCTGACCTTCTCTGATCTCGTACTCTTCCGGTACCATATCAAAGTAGATCCATGAGCCGGAAACGGAAGGAACCATACCCTTTGCACGAAGAACGATACCAAGGTCGCTGTCCTCAGCAGATAATGCCTTGAGGATCTCCTCGATCTCTTCCTTTGTATACTTACGTGGTGTTTCTTTACCCCAGCTTGTGAATACCTCATCTGCATGGTGGTGGTGGTGATGATGATCGTGATCGTGGTGGTCATGACCGCATCCACAGCTGCACTCACCGTCATGGTCATGATGGTGACCACAAACAGGGCAGATCTCCTCTTCCTCAAACATCATATCTGCAAGAGAAACAGGGTGCTCCATAGCAGCAAGAAGCTGCTCGCTCTCAAGGTCATCCCAAGGTGTTGTGATGATGGTTGCCTCTGCATTCTTCTCACGGAGAAGGGCTACAACAGCCTCAAGCTTATCCTGTTTGATGTTCTGAGTACGGCTCAGTACGATTGTGTTGGCACTCTCTACCTGGTTATTGTAGAACTCACCAAAGTTCTTCATGTACATCTTACATTTATTGGCATCTGCTACTGTTACAAGAGAATTGATCTCAAGTGGTGCATTCTCTGCAGCATCCTGTACAGCCTTGCAGACATCAGATAACTTACCTACGCCGGATGGTTCGATGATGATACGGTCCGGATGGAACTGATCAACAACATCCTTCAGTGCTGTGCCGAAATCACCTACGAGAGAACAACAGATACAACCGGAATTCATCTCTGTAATGTTAATACCTGCATCCTTAAGGAAACCGCCATCGATACCGATCTCGCCGAACTCGTTCTCGATCAGAACGACCTGCTCGTTCTTGTAAGCACCGCCAAGAAGCTTCTTGATCAGTGTTGTCTTACCTGCGCCAAGGAAACCGGAAATAATATCAACTTTTGCCATTTGATTTTGCCTCCTAATATATCTAAAAACAACGATAGTTACCTCTATTTTGTTTTCCCCTGCCCACAGGCATGGAAAAAGGACACCCCTCGGGCGTCCTTTTTATTGTAAATCCTAGTTCTTCTAAAATCAATAGTCAGATTCATGAAGAATTGATAAACTCTGCACTTTTTAAGAATAATTATTCGTGCTCTTCCCAATCCATGGAAAGCTTAACGGCCTTATGCCAGCCTCTGAGAAGCTT
>JAZUHQ010000323.1:0-7254 GCA_045641805.1 Lachnospiraceae bacterium | reverse complement strand
TTCTCCAAGGTGAAGGGTATCTTTCATGCGGACCACTTTCTCCTTGCCGGCTTCCACACCACGGAGGGTATAAAGGCCCACGCGGATCGCCTCTTCATCATCGGCTGCCACCAGTGGGATCTTGCAGTCCTCCAGCGTTTTGATCGCCACCGCATTGGCATAGGCAGAAGCCAGATCCAGCTGGCCAAAGACCTTGCGGGTTGTGATATCAAAACAGCCCATTCCAATGGCATTGCCATGGGTCGCTTCCGAAAGATCCAAAAGGACCATTCGTCCGATTGTCGGTACAGGCAGAATATACCGGTCACGAATATAGCTTCTTCCGAGCACATTGGGATCAAAACCGGCACCGGATATATCTTTACCGATCTGCTCAACCACCAGCACATCGATGGTCTCAAAAGGCATTGTCGGCATGTTGGCGATCGCCACTTTCACCAGTTCTTCTTCTCTCTTGATAAAGGCGTCATGAGGAATGGCTTCTACCAGAAAAGTCTTATCATGAGCATTCTCAAGAATAGCAAGACCCAGCCCCACCTTTGTTTTCTCAAGGATCAGGCTTGCCGCTTCCTTGATGACCGCTCCCAGCTCCGAAAACTCACACTCATGAATACTGCTGCAGCCCTTATGATGGCCCAGACCGATCACAAGCATTTTGCAAAGACCGCTCTGAATCGTATCCACAAAATCTGTGTGAAGCTTGATCCGGTTGATCGGAAGGATCAGATCTGCCTCCTCCGCACAGAAACGGTCAAACCATACTTTATTGCCCTGGGAGGTCTCTCCCAGATACACCGTTTCATTGCTGGTCATCACAGGACAGCCCATGGCTTCTTCCGTGATCCCATAGCCATGAAGGACTGCCATCTGGCCTTCTACCGTTCCAGCACCATGGCTGCCCATGGCACCCATGATCACAGGCTTTGCACCCAGTGCATAGAGTTCATCGATCACTGTGCGGACGATCAATGCCAGGTTGTCGATACCACGGCTGCCGACTGCTACCGCCACCTTCATACCGGGACGGACCAGATTCTTCATAAAATCCTTGCCCATTTCGGAGCGCACAGCGCCCGCCACATCTGACAGTTTTTCATCATTCAGTTTCTGTTTGACCCTGTACATGGCAGGGAGTCTTTTTTTCAGTTCTTCTTCCAGCAGCAGCGGCATAAGCGGTCTCCATTCGTGATTGATTTTTTTCAGTATACCACAAAGAGAGGCCTCATCGGCCTCTCCTCTGATTGAATATATGGGATTGGAGGAAAAATTCCTTAATTACTGAAGAAGAAGATCTGTAAGGTTGTACTTCTCAGCGATCTCAGCAACTGTGCCATCAGCGTAAAGCTCAGCGATTGCTGCATCCATCATTGCTGTCACATCAGAACCCTGACGGAAAGCGATACCGAAGTACTGTGTTACGAAAGGAATAGTTGCATCGAATGCAAGATCTTCATAGTCTGTGCCAGGGCCTGTCATCGCTGCTGCTGCAACTGTATCGATAACGGATACATCTGCTGTACCTGCCTTAACTTCCATCAGGGATTTAGCCTGGGAGTCAACAGCGACATAGTTGGAACCTGCGAAGAACTCAGCGCCGGATACTTCAGCTTCTGCATCGCCTTCGATTGTACCAAGTGCAACACCTTCACATGTGGAACCCTGCTCGGAAGTTACTGTAAGACCTTCCATACCGCCTGCAAGAATGTCTGCAAGTCTGTCAGCCTTTGTTACAACAGCGAATGTGTTGAGAAGGTAAGGTTCTGTGATGGACATGTTCTGCTTTCTCTCTTCTGTAATGCAGAGACCGTTCCAGATACAGTCAATGTTCTTGGAGCTAAGCTCTACTTCTTTGGAATCCCAGTTGATCTCTACGAATTCAACATCGATACCGAGTTTCTCGAAAGCAGCCTCTGTCAGCTCTGTATCAAAACCGATGAAGTTGTTATCTGCGTCATAGTAGCTCATTGGTGCGAATAATGTCATACCAACAGTTACTTTACCCTTTTCCTGAAGGTATGCCCAGTCGGAATCAGCAGCTTCTGTCTCTGCTGCCTCGGTTGCCTTTTCTGTTGCTGCCGGAGCAGGTGCTGGTGCTGGTTTGCTGCCGCATCCTGCTAACATGGATAAACTCATTGCACCTACTAAAAGTGCTGCGAACATTTTTTTCATTTTAAACTCTCCTAGTCTGTAATAAATAAGTGTTGATGCCCTCTGCTAACATGGTAACACTTTACCACAGCAGATTGCGTACTATATTTTATCAGAGGTTTTTTCATTCGTAAAGAGCCTTCCCGAAAAAACCTTCGTTTTTCTGTTATTTTTTTAAAGACAGTAGGGTAACCCTGTTATTGAAATATTAAATAAGGTGTGTTAAGATAGGGGGACTTACATTTGGAGGTATCTCAATGGATCTTTTATTTATCATGAACAGTATCCTTCTTGGTGTGGGCCTCGCAATGGATGCCTTTTCCGTCTCCATGGCCAACGGCCTCAACGAGCCATCCATGCGTCATCGCCGTATGGGTCTGATCGCCGGTGTTTACGGCATCTTCCAGACAGCCATGCCCCTGATCGGATGGATCTGTATTCATACCATTATCGAATACTTTAAAATCTTCCAGAAGTTTATTCCATGGATCGCACTGATCCTGCTTTTATATATCGGAGGCAAAATGCTGCTTGAAGGTCTTCACCCTGAGGATGAGGAGGAAGGCAGCGTTTCCATGCTGACCATGGGCACACTGATGGTCCAGGGTATTGCCACTTCCATCGATGCCTTATCCGTCGGCTTTACGATCGCGGATTATGGTTTCCTCATGGCCCTGACCGCTTCCCTGATCATCGGTATCGTGACCTTCTTCATCTGTGTTGCAGGTCTTCAGATCGGTAAAAGCTTCGGTACCAAACTGGCCGGCAAAGCCAACATTCTCGGCGGTGTAATCCTGATCGCCATCGGTCTTGAGATCTTTATCAAGGGTGTTTTCTTCTAAAATTATCGAATGACAAAGGGTACCAGGTTCACGTATACAGACTTTTGACCACAAAGTATCTGTACGTGAATCTGGTACCCTTATATTATTTCACTATATAACGTTTCTTTTCTATTTACTCATCCATATCCAGGAACTGAAGCAGGATCTGTGTCTTCAGTCGCTCCACCGGATTATCCCAGTTAATATGGAAGATACTGTCGATCTTATCGATACGTTTACGGATCGTATTGATGTGCAGATACAGTTTTTCAGCCGTTGCACTGTAGTTCATGTTGTTTTCAAGATAGATCTTCAGTGTTCGGATCAGTTCATTGTTCTTTTCGCTGACAAGGAACTTCTGATACTCAGACAGCATGTTCTGGAGTTCCTGAGGCGGAATCTGAAGCCAGGATAATGGTCCCAGATCTTCATAGTCCCATCTGCTTCTGTCGGAATAGAGGATACGGCCCATGTGCATCACGTTTCTGCACTTCTCCACGCATGTACGCACTGCTTCCAGAGGGGTCTCTTCTCTGCAGATACCATACTCGAAATGCATGTTTTCGAACTGTGCACGGACACTGTTCTCAAAGACATCGATCACCGCTTCCACGGCGCTGCGCTCTGCCAGCTGCTCTCCGTCTGTTTCCAGAAGGAGAAGGCCTTCATTCTCATCCAGGAAGATCATCTGACCGCTCTGAGGGCTGGCCTTATGGAAGGCGCCGATAAATTCCTTACGGCATCTGCGGGCATTTTCCTCCTCGTTGGTCTGGCGGAACATGACACAGATATAGTTGGTACTGATGGAAATACCCTGGACACCGGCCTGATAAGCGATCTTGGCATGGTCGGTATCGGAGGAGTTGAGGATCAGATGGACAAAGTTTTCAAAACCGATGTTGCCCAGGCTCTGAGTGACCATGATCTGCTCATAGACAGCCTGAAGGAGCAGAAAAGCAATTCGGATGGAGTATTCATCATAGTGATCCAGAAATTCTCTGGATTCCATCACAACGAAGTAGGCCTGTGTCACTCCGTTGGTGGAGATTGGAATCAGGATCCAGCTGACTCTCGGTCCTTCCATGTTGTCCGGATTGAAGAGTCTGTAGCGGCTCATATGGATATAGTCACAGAGGACATACTCCGCATATTTTCTGGAAGGATTCCAGTAGTCTTCTTCGGTCAGGCCGAAAGACTGGGTGATGCGTTTAAAGTTGGCGGAGCTCACATAACCCTTGCGTTCGCTCAGATCATAAAGGAAAGCCGGGAACTTCATCTCCACTTCAACTGCCTGCAGAATGCGTTTGATCTTCTGCTCTTTATAACTCTGGTTGGACACCTGAAGGTTGTCGCCGCCATAAATTCGGAATCTGCGGATGGCACGGTTCATGATCGCGATATTGATCTGGTTCATGACTTCCATGTAAGGGAGAGCTGCCGGCATACTGATCAGAGGAATCTCATGCTCGTCAAAGAGCCTGATGATATCATCCGGGATCGTATCCAGATAGCGGTCTCTTTTGATCATGAGTCCGGAAGTCACCTGAACGGTTCCCTTCTCAAAGGCGCGGAGCAGGCATTCCGGATCACGGTCAATGACATAGCCTGAGGAGAGCACCAGTTCTCTTCCCTTTGCCCAGTCATACGCATCCGGTGCATCCACAACCGTTACACCCTGTATCTCTTTATAGATACCTCTCTGACCAGCCACAATAAAACAATCAGAGAAAAAATCCAATGTCAATAATTCCTGTACTGCGATACCCATATCGTCCTCCGCTCTGCAATCTCACATGCAATCTTAAACTATTCATCTATAGTATATGAAATTTTTTTCATTTTTGAAAGTTTTTTGTTAAAGAACATGCCGCTATTTTTGTATTTTCCCGCTATATTCCGATTAATAAGGAAAAATATTTCAGTATCCGCTTGGCAAATCCGACATTTTGCTATAACACGTGCTTTGCCGGGGTTTCATTTCCATCAATATTTATTCACAGAAAGGCCAAAAAAGATAAATAAATTGACAGTTCATTTTTAAGGAAATAGTGAGTATAATATAGATGATGCTATGATAACATAGCTGTATTATCGACTCATTGAGGTTCAATACAATATGAAAAAAGAAAAACACATTTCAAATAGAAAAGCAGCCCTGGCTGCTTCCCGGTACAGAATCACCCAGGGCGTCATCGCCGGCATTCTTGTGCTGGGTGTGATCATGTACATGACAGGCGGTCTTCTGGTTCATCACAGTTCCAAAAAGAATGCGGAAACCATTGAAGCTGCCATCTCCAAGATCCAGGCCCAGGAAGCTGCCAAACCAACGGATTTCTCCACACGTGTCCTCTTCCATAACAACGGACTTTCCGTCTGGGAGGAAGAAGAACGCATCATGGCACTCAAGGGAACGGAATTCTCCAATGCCACCCTGACCACCTGGTTTGATGACTGTGTCATCGTGGGTGACTCTCTGGTAGAAGGCGCCAATCTTTACGAGTGGCTGAATCCTTCCATCATCCGAGGCGAAGTCGGACTCTCCATCGCATCCGCTTCCGAACTTCTGGATAATGCCATGAACTCACTGCCATCCGTCATTTTTATGTACTTCGGCACCAACGACATGAACAATTTCGAGAGCCGCGTGGAAGACTTCTCCGGCCGCTACAAACAGGCGATCGACAGACTTCAGACCTTCCTGCCGGATACCCACATCTTTGTTCATGCCATCTTCCCTGAACGTGAAGACGTCATTGCAGACAAGCCTTACTATAAGTACAGAGATGATTACAACAATGCACTGAAAGAACTCTGCAACGAGATGGGTGTCACCTATATCGATGCTTCCTTTATTCTTGAACGTGCCCCTGAACTTTTCGACGAAGACGGTGTTCATCCAACCATCGACTTCTATCCTTTATGGTTTACTTACCTTGCAGATACCGCAGGACTTTATGATTATGAATATGAAAATGCCATCCCTGACGAAACTGAATAAAACAGAACGTTTATATGCGGTCCAGATCGTGATCACGGTCCTTCTTCTGATCTTCCTGATCAGCCGTCTGCTCTCAGGCCATACCAGAAATGTGGACCTTAAGACGGTCACCGACCGTATGCATACCGTTTCATCCGTTACCACCATGAAACAAGGCTCCGGCAGAGATCTTCGCAAAACCATGCGCCTTAATGACGCAGACTACGACTGGGTTCTCTACAATTACGGCGAGGGTCTGATGGACGTCTCCGAGCTTCTGATCGTCCGCTCCGAAAACGCCGCAGCCCTTGATTCTGCCATGGCCGCCATCGAGAGCCGTCTGGATTCCCAGAAGACAAGCTTTGATGGTTACGGCACCAATCAGTACGACCTTCTGACCCATGCGGTTGTGACCAGGGTCGGTGATTACTGTTTCTATGCCGTGTCCGAAGATGCACAAAAGTGGGAGGAGGTATTTCTGGACATTGTGAAATAGTCCGGAAGCGTGTTTATGATTTTCAGCAGTTTAAACTTTTTACTGATCTTCCTTCCGATCACCTTATTGCTCTACTATGTGATGCCATTCTTTGGCAAAAATATTGTCCTTCTGATCGCCAGCATCATCTTCTATGCCTGGGGCGAACCGGTCTATGTTATCCTGATGGTTCTCAACATCGCCTTCAACTACATGTCCGGTCTTGTCATGGAACAGCTGGAAGATGAACGAAGCCGCAAGATCCAGCTTGTCTTTGCGGTTGCCGTCAACCTGGCCCTTCTCGGTTTCTTTAAGTACGCCGGCTTCCTTGTAGGCATCGTAGATGCCATTCTTCCGATCGATATCGGTTGGAAGGGTCTGGCACTTCCGATCGGCATTTCCTTCTACACCTTCCAGGCACTCTCCTATGTCATCGACGTTTACAGAGGCCGTGTGAAACCACAGAAGAATCCGATCAACTTCGCTGTCTACATCACCATGTTCCCGCAGCTTGTTGCGGGTCCGATCGTCAAATACACAGAGATCGAATCCCAGCTGGCGAATCGTAAGACCAACCTTCCAAAGTTCGGTCTGGGTGTGGAGCGCCTGATCTGGGGTCTGTCCAAGAAGGTGCTTCTTGCCAACAACCTGGGTCTCCTCTACACAACGATCCAGGCCATGGACAACCGCAGTATGATGACCGCATGGCTGGGTGCCATTGCCTACACACTGCAGATCTATTTTGATTTCTCCGGTTACTCCGATATGGCGATCGGTATGGGTAAGATGCTGGGCTTTACATTCCCTGAAAACTTCAATTATCCTTACCT
>JAZUHQ010000322.1:0-2540 GCA_045641805.1 Lachnospiraceae bacterium | reverse complement strand
ATTACAGGGCAATGCAGATCGGAGAGGCATCACGGGTTGTTGCCATCGATAAGATGAGTACAGTACTGACGCTGATCCTGGCATTCATTTTCCTTCACGAGCAGGCATCCATCAAATCCATTATCGGATGCATCCTGATCGGTGCAGGTACTTTACTGATGGTATTGTAAATTGACATATGTCGAAATCCTCATTTCATCTGTATAGGTAAGTGATGATGAAAATTTGTACTATGGAGGTTAAGTTATGAGATTACAAACCGGAAATCTGTTTCCTGATATGACTGTGACAACACAGTTCGACGAGAATATCAATCTGACTGAGATCATGCAGGGACAGCCTTTAATGCTGGTAGTGCTTCGCTATATCGGATGCACTTCCTGTCGTTATGACGTCCATATGATCCAGAAGAATTACGAAAGATTTGTGAAGAAAGGTGTCAAGGTGGCTGTCGTTATGCAGTCTCCGGTAAGCACCATTCAGCGTGACTTGAAGGACGAACCTCTGTCTTTCCCAATAATTTCTGATCCTGAGTATACGATCTATCAGAGTCTGGATATTCAGCCGGCTAAAGATATGGCAGAATTGATCGGACCCGAAGAAGACAAGGCCAAGTTTATGGCTAAAAGAGAAGATATCGTAGCTTCCGGATTTACCCACGGTGATTATGAAGGAATCGAAGAGCAGCTTCCTGCTTTCTTCTATATTGATGCTGACATGACTATCAAAGAAGCGCATTATGCCCGTTCTATCGGGGATATGCCTACGGTTGAGGAAATGCTCGCTAAGTAAGTTAAAATCGTTTCTAGACGCAAATAGAGGCCTCCGTGGAGGCCTCTATTGTGCTTTGTAAGGATGAATTTCTTAGTTTAAGTTAGTGGAAGACGTATTGGCCTTGGGACTGGGGATCAAAGGTTCTGTATTGATCTTTCCCTGACGGATGATGTCGGCTAACGCATTGTAGATGATACGATGATCATCATGATGCATCAGATCTCCGTTGTAGGGGCTTCCCGGTGCACCGATAGTGATAACAAAGTAGATCTCATCGCCTACCTGACCTGCAGTGGAGAGGTTCTGACCTACAAAGCGGCTGAAACCTGTCTTACCACCTAAGATAGTGACCATGTCATCGAATCCGGTGGAAAGGTCTCTTACCAGCTTGTTTTCGATGTGCATTCCATTGGGTCTGGTGGGAGTGGGATCGGTGTAATAATCCCAGGTGTTTAAGACATCATGTACCAGTTCATTCTCCCAGCAGGCGGTGAAGAGTTTAGCCATATCATTGGCACAGGTATAGTGACCATCCACATACAGTCCGTGACAGGTAATGAAATGGGAATTGGTCATACCAAGTTCTTCAGCCTTGGCATTCATTACATCGGCGAAGGCTTCCTCGGAGCCAGCAATATAGTAAGCCGTTGCCAGACAGCAATCACAACCGGAGGGAAGGAGGATACCATAAAGGCAATCCTTTACCGTCAGTTCTTCTCCACTGTAATAGCCTGCGGTACTGGCATCTACCAGTTCCAGAGCTTCATAGATACCATAAGGAATGGTCATGATATCGTTGAGTTTGTTGTTTTCCTGTGCATATTCTGCCAGGATCAGTGTCGTCAGCAACTTGGTCATGGAAGCGGGTGCTAACTGCTCATCTCCGTTCTTGACCGCAACAACACCGCCCAGATCATCATCTCTGAAACGGATCAGGATCGCGGAGGTACTGGTGGAATCATCCAGTACATGCTCAAAGCCTTGGGTTCTGTGAGCGTAGAGCTCTTCCTCGGTGTAACCGGCCGTAAGGACAGGTTCCTCTTCTTCGGGTTCCTCGATTGCCTCCTCGATGATCTCTTCTTCTTCGGCAAGGTTCTTGGGAGCCATGCCTTCTTCAAAAGAGAGGGGAAGCAGTGACGGAGAGTGGGTCATATACGTGAAGTTCTTACGGGAATTACTCTTCGCATCTAATTCCAAAGCGGGTTGGAAGAACAGAAAATAAGCAGCTCCGATCACGACCAGGAGTAAAACACTCCAGACGGCGATCAAGGTAGCAGTCATTTTTTTATCAGTCATATATGTTCCTGCTTTATTCGTAGATTATCCTGAGTATTATACTATGAAAGCGGGATGAAAACAATCATCAGCCTTCACAGGACAGGGGCAGATTTTTGTGGTACAATGGGTCAGAAGTTTTTCAGAAAGGATATAGGCAAGTGTTTTATCTGATAAAGGATGTATTAGAAAGCTGTACCATGGAAAAGGCGCTTACGCATGAAGCGAAATACGTCGGAATCCTGACAGCGGAAGAATGGGCTCAGTATAAAGATCGTCTGGAGATCGAGATCGATCTTCCTATGGAGATCAATGAGATACATGATACCAGAGCAGAGGTAAACTATGATTCGCTGACCGGATCCTTTTATATCCCGGAGAGAAATTTTGAGATCCAGGTCTATAACGGTTTTTCCTTTGCGATGGATGAAAAAGGGATCATCTTCATCGATCAGGGAAACACAGTGGAAAAATATATCCAAAAGATCCAG
>JAZUHQ010000321.1:0-2542 GCA_045641805.1 Lachnospiraceae bacterium | reverse complement strand
GTGGTATGCTTCATATGCATACATATCAAAGTAACCTGTACCTGTAAGAGCAAAGAGGATTGTCTTCTCTTCGCCTGTCTCTTTGCATTTGAGCGCTTCGTCGATGGCTGCACGGATTGCATGGGAGCTTTCAGGTGCTGGGAGGATACCTTCTGTACGTGCAAACATTTCAGCTGCTTCAAATACGGATGTCTGCTCAACAGCTCTTGCTTCCATGAGACCATCATGGTAAAGCTGGGAGAGAACAGTGCTCATACCGTGGAAGCGGAGACCACCTGCATGGTTAGGAGATGGGATAAAGCCGCTGCCAAGTGTGTACATTTTAGCGAGTGGACAGATCATACCGGTGTCACAGAAGTCATAAGCAAACTTACCACGTGTGAAGCTTGGGCAGGATGCCGGCTCAACAGCGATGATGCGGTAATCTTTTTCGCCACGGAGTTTCTCGCCCATGAATGGTGCGATCAGACCACCGAGGTTGGAACCACCGCCTGCACAGCCGATGATGATGTCAGGTGTTACATTGTATTTGTCAAGTGCTGCCTTCGCCTCAAGACCGATCACGGACTGGTGAAGGAGAACCTGGTTTAATACGCTGCCGAGAACATAACGGTAACCTTCGTTTGTAACAGCCACTTCAACTGCTTCAGAGATTGCACAGCCAAGGGAACCTGTTGTACCAGGATGCTCAGCAAGGATCTTACGGCCAACGTTTGTCTCCATGGATGGGGATGGTGTTACGGATGCACCGTATGTACGCATAACCTCACGGCGGAATGGCTTCTGCTCGTAGGAAACCTTAACCATGTAAACTTTACAGTCCAGATCAAAGTGTGCACATGCCATGGAAAGCGCTGTACCCCACTGGCCGGCACCAGTCTCTGTTGTAACGCCCTTAAGGCCCTGCTTCTTAGCATAGTATGCCTGAGCGATCGCGGAGTTTAACTTGTGGCTGCCGGAAGTATTGTTACCTTCGAATTTATAGTAGATCTTAGCTGGTGTGCCAAGTGCTTTTTCAAGTTCATATGCACGGCCTACAGGAGATGGACGGTATGTCTTGTAGTAATCACGGATCTCCTCAGGGATATCAAAGTAAGCAGTATCATTATCGAGTTCCTGAGCAACCAGTTCTTCACAGAAGATCGGTGTCAGTTCCTCGGCCTTCAGTGGCTGAAGTGTACCAGGGTTTAAAAGTGGTGCAGGTTTTGTCTTCATGTCTGCACGAAGGTTATACCACTGCTTTGGAATCTCGTCTTCTGTAAGGTAAATCTTGTAAGGGATAGTGCTCATTTTTCGGTGTCTCCTTTTCATTTTTTATGTTTTTAACTTTTATGAATATATCTCTTTTTGTGATAACTCAATCAGATAAACTTATTATACATGTAGATTTATCGGTTGTGAAATGATAAAATATCCATGGTGTGAGAAGTAAAACTTCTCATAAAACGATTGGAAAATACTGGAAAGAGGGAAAATGCTGTTATGAATCTGAATCAGCTTGAATATTTTATCAGTGTAGCGGAAACTTTGAATTTCACCCGTGCGGCGGAGCGGTGTTTTATCACCCAGACAGCCATGTCCCAGCAGATCCGTGCACTTGAAAAGACCGTCGGTGTGCCTTTGTTTCACAGAAATCATCACAAGGTCGAACTGACCCCGGCGGGAAAGGTTTACTTAAATGAGGTCAAGGCCATTTTGGGCAGGTCTGAGGAGGCCATTCGTCTGGCCAGAACGGCAGCGGAAGGTATGGATGGTACCATTGCCATCGGTTACATCCGAGGCTATGGTCAGAGAGACTTTACCCGTCATCTGAAACGCTTTTTCAATGTCAACCCGGGTATCAAAATGTCCCTGATGCGAGACAATACGGGACCACTCATGAACCTGCTGGAAACAGGAGAGTGCGATGTGGCCTTCATGGTTGCGCCAAGATCCTGGGAAAAATACCCACAGATGAAGCACAGAAAGCTGGAGAGCTATCCTTTGATGGCGGTTCTTCCAATCGGTCATCAGCTGGCAGACCGACCGGTCCTTGAGTATGCCGATCTGTCTGAAGACCGTTTCATTCTCATGCAGCCGAGCGGCCGTCCAAGAGAGGAAATGGAAGAATCCTTGCTGATCTATGAAAAGGGTGGTTTCATGCCGGAGGTGGCAGCCCTCTATCAGGATCCGGAGGAGATTCTCTTAAGTGTTGCCCTGGGTATGGGCATCAGCCTGCTTCCTGAATACATGATTCGTCTCCATCAGGAGTCCCAGGAACTGAAGATTCTGCCGATCGTCGGTGCGGATGGAGAACGTGAGATGCTGGACCTTGAGATTGTCTGGTCCGGTGACAATAACAATCCGGTCGTAGAGCACCTGCTGAAGACGATCCTCCCATAGAAATCAGGTGGAAAAACTTGCATTTTAGGGTGGAATATCATATGCTTAAAGTTAGCGTGCAAAGTGCAGATAACAGGCCCTATAAGCCTGAAAAGAATAAAAGAATAGACAGAGGAGAAGGACACAATGATTTCATTTGAAAGCGATTATATTGCAGGTG
>JAZUHQ010000320.1:0-2927 GCA_045641805.1 Lachnospiraceae bacterium | reverse complement strand
GTTTAAGTTGGAGAGCGGCTCGATGAGAGAGAACATCTCGTCCAGACAGTCGGTATCCTGATCTTCGGGATCACGTCGGCCGTAGGACTTGTCGCGCAGGGCCACATCCAGTGTCTTAGCAATATTCAGGAGTTCAACCATACCAAGCGTACCGCCGATACGCAGCCTCAGAAGAGAACCACGGATATCTTTGATGCCTGAGAAGGAGAGACTGCCTTTCTTGTAGACACGGGTCAAAGCATCGGATGTTTCCATCTGACCACGTAAGATCACGGCAAGGTCGGATGTCGGCATCAGATTTTTGCACAGGTCCTTGCCCATTGGTGAGCTGGCATAACCTGTGAGCATTTCTATAATTTTAGGATACTCCAGTATCCTGAGTGCTTTTTCGTTCAATGGATTACCTCCGTTTAGTTATTAGGGCATAAACGTGCAACTTAAGGATAATGCAAAAACGCCGACTTGTCAACGCATGCTCACCTGCGCTATACTATAGGCTGTATAAGAATAAGGTCCGATGAGACCGGCACTAGAAAGGTGGAAACTGCCTCCATGCAGGCAGCAAATGTATGCGATATATCAGTACATTAAGATCCGGAGATAATGTCTCCGACATTTATTTATGCAAAACAAAACAGTCCTTAAAAACAAAAGCAGGTAAGACTTATTATTCCATGATCCTTCAGGATAAGACCGGAACTGTAGATGCCAAGGTATGGGATCTGAATCCGGGTATTGAGCATTTTGAAGACATGGATTTCATTAAAGTTGAAGGTCAGGTCACCACTTTCCAGGGAACCAACCAGCTGAATCTGCGCCGTATCCGCCGTGCAAAGGAAGGGGAATATATCCCTGCCGATTATATGCCATGCAGCCGTTACAACATCGAAGATATGTACAAGCAGCTCCTTGGCATGATCGATACAGTGAAAGAGCAGCATCTGCACCAGCTTCTGGAACTTTTCTTTGTGAAAGACCAGGCCTTTATCAAGTCATTTAAGCAGCATTCCGCAGCCAAGAGCATTCATCATGGTTTTGTGGGCGGCTTGCTGGAACATACATTATCCGTGGCCAAACTCTGTGAGTTTTACTGTGTCCGCTATCCAATGTTAAACCATGACCTGTTGATCACAGCAGCGATCTGCCATGATATCGGTAAGACAAGAGAACTCTCGCTCTTCCCTGCCAATGATTATACAGACGAAGGTCAGCTGATCGGTCACATCGTGACAGGTACGATGATGGTGCATGACGCCATCCGTCAGGTGCCGGGTTTCCCGGTTGTTCTGGCCAATGAGCTGGAACATTGCATTGTTGCCCATCATGGCGAGCTGGAATATGGTTCTCCAAAGAAACCGGCCCTCATGGAGGCTATGGCCCTCAACATGGCAGATAACACCGATGCCAAGATGGAAACAATGACAGAACTCTTTGAGAAGAGCGAAGACAATCTGGAGTGGCTGGGCTTCAACCGCTTCATGGATTCCAACCTCAGAAGAACTTCCAAATAGACCTTGAAAGGGCGATTGAATGGATATTAAAAAGAATGATACCTTTACACTGACAATTGAAGATCTGAGTACCGATGGATCCGGTATCGGTAAGGTGGATGGTTATACCCTGTTCGTGAAAGATGCCCTGATCGGTGATGTGGCAGAAGTAAAGGTCATAAAGACAAAGAAGAATTATGGTTTTGGCAGACTGATGCGCCTGATCACACCGTCTCCGGACAGGTGTCAGGCAAGATGTGCCAATGCCAGAAGCTGTGGCGGCTGTCAGATTCAGCACTTAAGCTATGAGAAACAGCTGGCATTTAAAGAAAACAAGGTCCGAAACCTGCTGGCACGTGTGGGCAAGGTGGAAGATTATGTGATGCATCCGATCATCGGAATGGAGGATCCTTGGGCTTACCGTAATAAGGCCCAGTATCCGGTTGGCATGAATAAGGAAGGGGAGATCGTGACCGGCTTCTATGCAGGACGTACCCATTCCATTATCGATACCAGCACCTGTAACATTCAGAGACCGGAGAGTGAAGCTGTTCTCAAGCTTGTGAAACAGTGGATGAAAGATTATCAGATCCGCCCTTATGATGAGGAGAAGCACCAGGGACTGGTACGCCACATCCTCACAAGAGTGGGATTTAAAACAGGAGAGATCATGGTATGCCTGATTATCAATGGTAAAAAACTGCCTAAGAGTCAGGAACTTATTGAAGCACTGACCAAGATTCAAGGTATGACAAGTATCTCTTATAGTGTCAATACAGAAAAGACAAACGTGATCCTGGGTGATAACGCCATGACCATCTGGGGCCAGTCTTACATTACGGATTACATTGGTGATGTTAAGTATCAGATCTCACCATTATCCTTCTATCAGGTCAACCCCGTTCAGACAGAAAAGCTGTATGGTGCAGCTCTGAAATTTGCGGCACCGGAAGCGGATGATGTCATTTGGGACCTCTACTGTGGTATCGGTACCATTTCTCTGTTTATGGCTCAGAAAGCAAAGCAGGTTTATGGTGTGGAGATCGTCCCACAGGCTATTGATGATGCGAAGAAGAATGCAGCACTCAATGGATTCACCAATGCAGAATTCTATGTGGGTAAGGCGGAAGAAGTCCTGCCTGAAAAATATGACAAGGAACAGATCCGTGCAGATGTTATTTGTGTGGATCCCCCAAGAAAAGGCTGTGATGAAGCCCTCCTTCACTGCATCACGGATATGCAGCCAAAACGAATCGTCTATGTCAGCTGCGATCCCGCTACACTTGCAAGAGACCTCAATATTCTTGAGAGCAGAGGCTATAAAGTCAGAGAAGTCCAGTGCTGTGATATGTTCCCACATTCTGTCCACGTTGAGACCGTAGTTCTTCTTTCCAAGGGCGAGATATCGAGTCGAAGGGTCCGTGTGGATTTTTCACT
>JAZUHQ010000319.1:0-7743 GCA_045641805.1 Lachnospiraceae bacterium | reverse complement strand
CGATCCGACTTGTTCTTCTCATTATCATCCTGATTCCTGTGGTTTATTTGTATTCCGAACTTTCCAAGATCAATACAGCAGATAATTCTGTCGTAGATAAGTCACATATCGTGATCAATGATGATGTGGATGCGGCCACCTCCGCAGCTTTGAGTGGTTATATTAATATCGCACTCTTCGGTGTAGACTCACGTGACGGATCCATGGAAACAGGCGCTCGTTCAGACAGTATGATCATCTGCAGTATCAATGCTGATACGAAAAAGATCAAACTTGTCAGTGTTTACCGTGACACTTGCCTGAACGTTCCTGACTGGGGTTACACGAAAGCCACTCATGCCTACGCATATGGCGGTGCAGAACTGGCAATGAGTATGTTAAACCGCAACCTGGATCTTGATATCACCGAATTTGCTACTGTTGACTTTGCTGTCCTTGCCAACATCATTGATTCCCTGGGCGGCCTCGAGATCGATGTCACTGAGGCAGAGGTTGACCAGATCAATAAATGTGTCAAGGAGCAGAACCGTGTCACCGGTTCCAAGTCTCCATACGTAGAGCATGCTGGTCTCCAGCTTCTGGACGGAACACAGGCTACCGGTTATGCCAGAATCCGAAAGATCGACAGTGACTTCGCCAGATCCGACCGTCAGAGAAAAGTCTTATCTCTGATGTTTGACAAAGCCAAGAAAGCAGATCTTCGTACACTGCTGAACATCGTGGATACAGTCCTTCCTCAGGTTTACACAAACCTGAGCAGCAATCAGATCATCTCTCTTGCAAAAGATGCCCTGAGCTATGAACTGGTAGATTCCAAAGGTTGGCCATTCGATAAAGCAACCGGCTCCTATGACGGCTTAAGCTATGTATTTGCCGAAGGCCTTGAGAACAATGTCAGCCAGCTGCATCAGTTCCTCTTTAACAACGATAGTTACACCCCTTCAGCAACTGTCTCAGAGATCAACAGTGCACTTCTTTACCGCACAGGTCACTAATTTCATCACAGACAAAAACAGAGCAGATTCACATGAATCTGCTCTTTCTTTTTTGGCTTTTATTCATTTAGACAGCCTTCTTTCAGAAGCATCTTTCTGCCTCTCTCCAGCCGTTTTCTTACCGTTTCCGGTTTTAAATCCAGAATGAATGCGATCTCCTCACAGGACAGCTCACAGATCCCTTTCAGCACCATCGGAATCCCATAGATGTCCGGCAAGCGAAGGATCTGATCCACCAGATGCTCATAGTCTGACTGATGACAGACAATGTCTTCAGCGGATGGGCAGGGAGTCTGGTCCGGCACCTTTGGCCATCCGGCGATAGCGGCATGCCGGTTTCTTCTGAGAACATCCACACAGCCCGATCTCACCGTGCGGTAGACGTAGCCGGTCGTATGGTCTTCATCGATCCGATCCAGCATCGCTTCATTTCTGACAAGTTTATAATAGATCAGGGCCAGCGCTTCCTCGGCATTCTCTTTTCCAGAGATATGGCTTCGGACACCCTGCCTGATCAGATCATCATACAATGACAGAAAGCTCTGCCATTTCAGATCATCCATTTTAACCTCCTGTATTAAAAACAGGTCATCGTTATAAATAATACTTTATGACACCCTTGATGGCGTAACCCGCAAAGGCAAGGGCACTTGAAAACAGATTCATTCCAAGGAATTCCCTGTAAATATGCCAACGCTGCTTGGCTGCATTGCCCTTCTTATTGGATCTGGAGCCGGTCACTTGACGATAATGCATAAGGACCTTTGGATCGCCCAGTGCCTTGATCTTAGGCAGTTTTAAAAGCTCCATCCAGAGGACATAGTCTTCATGGTAGTAGTCCGGATTAAAAGGATGTGCCTTTAAAAGATCTGCACGGATAAAAGCTGTTGAACAGCTGATCACACTGGATATGAGCATCTTTCTGAAATTGGTTCTTGCAGGCACAATAAAGGGCTTCTTGATGACATGATCGTTTTCGTCCACAAAATCATAGGAACAGTAGACGATGTCCGCCCCTTTTCCGGCCAGGGCTACCTGGCGCGCCAGTTTCGTCTTTTCCCAAAGGTCATCATTATCAAACAGCGCAATGTAATCGCCCTTGGCTTCCGCGATGCCCATGTTTCTCGTCACCGCGACCCCATGATTCTCAGGAGAACGGATCAGACGGATTCTTGGATCCCTTTCTGCCATCGCCTCGATCAGTTCAGGGGAATGATCGGTGGAGCAATCATCCACAATGATCAGTTCAAAGTGGGGATAGGTCTGTTCCAGCACACAGGAAACGGCCTTTTCCACAAATCTTGCACCATTATAGTTGGGCATCACCACAGATACAAACGGCTGATATTTCATCACTTTTTCTTCTCCTCCGTACGAAGAGCTGTCTTACCGGATTCAATACCTTCGGAATTCTCCTTCTGGAAGAAGATCTTGACAGTCTGCACAATGATCATGATATCCAGGTAAACACTATAGTTTTCAATATAAGTCAGATCCAGCTTCAGCTTATCCAGCGGTGTGGTGCTGTACTTACCAAACACCTGGGCATAACCGGTCAGACCGGCTTTCATCTTTAATCTGAAGTCGAATTCAGGAATCTTTTCACGGTACTGTGCCGCAATCTCCGGTCTCTCCGGTCTAGGGCCTACAAAAGCCATATCACCCTTTAAGATATTGAAGAGCTGTGGCAGTTCATCCACGTGGAGTCTTCGGATCACATGACCGACCGGTGTGATTCTGTCATCATTCTTATTGGCCAGCTGGGCACCTGTTTTTTCGGAATCCACCTTCATACTTCTGAACTTGTAGATCTTAAATACCTTGCCGCCAAGTGTCAGACGATCCTGTGTATAGAGAATCGGACCACCATCGTAAGTCTTGATCAGGATGGCAATGAGGATCAGCGCCGGTGAAAAGATCAGAAGAATGATCAGGGAGTTCACGTTATCCATGATGCGTTTGACAAACTGGTCTTCAACAGTCAGTCCTCTGTTTCTGAACAGAAGCAGCTCTGTATCAAACAGGTTGATGGTTGCAGAACTCTTGATCATGATATCGGTGATCTTCGGCACTGTGTAACAGCGGACACCTTTTCTGAAACAGTATTTTAAAAGCTCATTTCTGTAGTAGGATGGCACATCACCCAGCACGACATTTTCATACTTGTCGATCAGGGAAGTGACATAAGGATAGCCTTCACGCACATGAACAGATTCCACAATGCTGTACTTATCATCTCTGGAATCGATCTTCTGCATGAGAAGTTTTGGATTGATATCGCCATGAATCAGCAGCAACTGTTTTGGTGGGTAGATCTTCGCATAAATATAACGCATCAGAATAACCCAGATCACAACGATGACGATATCCATCAATGTCATCAGTAAAATAGGCTTGATATAAGCAGTAAAACGCCAACGACCGATCAGAGCCAGCTGGACGTAAGTCACGGCATTACAGCACAAGACAGACAGAATCTGTGAAAGAATAACTTCCGACACCTTCAGATAGCCGACCTTATAGGCATTGAACAGGTTCGAAAAGAAGAAGCAGACCAATGCATAAATCGTGAACAGTGCATAGTTACCAAATCTGAAGTAGAGGGTACCAATGACCGTTCTGAAGTTATAGTAATGATTCCATATATAGTAAAAAATGTAGACCTGAGTCAGAAGCAGTAATGCTGACGCCGCAAACATCAGCAAGCGCTTATATTTCTCTCTGTTTTCCACTCTATCAACCTCTTATTTCTTAAAAATGACCATAGTTTCTCAGTTTATTATCTATGTATACCATCCTCTATTATATGATGGAATGGTAGAAAAGACAAGAAAAAAGCAGAACCATGACAAAGTTCTGCTTTTTTTCTGCTATTTATTCTTTTTGATCCATTCGGATGAACCATAACCGGTATATTCTGTACCCGCATATGTCAGGTTAATCTTATACCATTTGAGGCCATTGTCATCCTTCTTGGAAGACAGGATCTTAACCACGGTTCCCTTCTGAAGCACACAGACGATCTCAGCGGATACGCTTGCTTTCTTACGAATATTCAGCCAGTCACCGGTAATCGTTCCTGTTTTCACCTCTGTTGAGGAGGATGAAGAGGAGGAGGCCTGTGTACTGCTTGCCTCGCCGGATGATGCGGAGGAGGATCCGGATGTCTTCTTAGTCAGATAAGCGGAATGAACGTAACCCTTCATATCGCCCTTTTTGATCTTATACCATTTGGTGCCTTCACTGTCCTTCTTGGAACCGGTGATGGTCACTTCCGTTCCCTTGGTCAGGGATGTCACGATATCATAAGTCGTGCCTGCGCCGCTTCTCACATAAACGGAAGAAACATTGACTTCCGCTGGTGTATTGCTGCTTGAAGAAGAACTACTTGAGGCTGTGCTTCCAGAGGAAGAAGTGCCTGAAGCAGATCCTGATGTTTTCTCAATATACTGAGCGGATGCATAACCTTTCATTGTGCTTCCGTTCTTTGTGATCTTGATGCCATACCAGAGGGTACCACTAGCGTCCTTTTTCTCAGATGTGATCGTCACAATGTCACCTTCATGAACAGTGCCTACAACCGCACAGTCTGTGCCTGCACCACTTCTCACATTCAGGGAAGAGGCTTTTACTTTACCCTTCTTCTCTGAAGATGTAGCAGATGAGGAAGATGATGCGGAAGATGTGGATGCGGAGGAGGAAGAAGTACTTCCGCCGGATGTCTTGATGATCGCATCCGCAATGGAATAACCTTTCAGTGTAGACCCACTCTGTGTCATCTGAATGCCATACCAGAGTGTGCCACTGCTGTCCTTCTTCTCAGATGTGATCGTCACAATGTCGCCTTCATGAACAGTGCCTACAACCGCATTGTCTGTGCCTGCACCGCTTCTGACATTCAACGCGGCAGCTTTTACTTTTCCTTTTTCACCGGAAACAGAGGCCGAGCTATCGCTCTGGGATGCTGAACTTCCGGCAGATGCAGTAGATGCACTGACGGTAATATACTGGGCACAAACATAGCCCTCCAGTCCATTGACACTGATCTTATACCATTTGGTACCACTGCTGTCCTTTGTTTCACCGAGGATCTTGACGCTTGTTCCCTGGGAGAGGGAAGCAACAGCCCCGTAGGATGTGCCTGCGCCGCTTCTCATATTTAAGGAGGAACAGTTGACTTTACCGGTCTGAGCACTGCCGTAAGTATCTACGCTGCCTGCGACGTAACCGGCTTTACCGGCACCTTTAAAGATAGCCAGACGATCAACGCCTGCTTCATCGTAAGTATCAAATAATAAGGAACCGTTGGTACCCGGATCCATCATGTAGACTTTTTCGCCTTCGATGCGATCAAGTGCGACCCAGTGATTGCCATAACGGACAGAAATAACAACACTGTATCCATTCTCAATGTAGTCTGTCATCAGAGCGATCTTTTCTGCTCTGGACAAACCGGACATACTCACCTTCCAGTTAGAAAGGGAGAAAGAGCTGACACATCCGTTGACTTTACTCCAGTATAAGGCACCGGAGGAAGTGAAACCACCGTTGTTATTCAGATGCTTGACCAGAACAGCCGGCGAAAAATCGGATGCGGAAACACTGCCGGAATGGCACATCAGCATAGAGATGGATGTCACAAGACAACCTACCTGACGGATTGTATTGCCGCCGGTTCCCATGGTGATATCTCCCCACCGGTCGTCTGTCTGTTTCCATGTCTTATAGGATGTATCTGCCGCTTGGACAGAAGTTGGCGTAAAAGATGTCATACACAGCACCACTGCAAGAAAGAGTGCCACTGCTTTTGCTTTCAATGTTCTCAATGTCATAACCTCATCTCATCTATTGTCTTATGTTTTCGTTCGCAAAGTATTTTTTATGAAAAATATCGTCATTATTTTATCACAATGATTCACATTTATAAAGCATTTTTGTAACATTTTGTTAATCTTTTACATCTTGACCGATTATGAACACAATCGCTGCTCTAGTGAACTACTTCGGTAATTAAATTACCGAGCATCAAGTGAATGGCACTTCATGCCATTCATCCTGGGTGCGTCCATAACACCACTACTGCTGTCTTTTCAGACTATACAGCTACTTTTATATTTTCGACTTTTTCAAGCCCGGAAACGGGCAGTTCCTTTTTTACACCGGATATTACATGATATTTTCTCATGATATTGTAAGCTCCAACAGCATCCGCATTAAATACTTTTCCATGATCCTGATACAGTCCTCTCCGGATCCTGCTTTTCTTTTCTGCGCCCACTGCATTCACTTCTGGCGCATATGGAGAGCACTGACTGCTGTAGCTTTCCTCCTGTCTGATCATTCGGATCCCTTTTCGTGCCAGTTTATATTCCAGCATCGAGTATATCTGATCATACGGAAGGGCGTGTAGCTTCTGATTCGTTTTTCTTCCAAGATTATTTCTTTCCCGGATTTTTCTGATATCCCCTATTATCACCGTATTGATATTTTTATCTGCACAGTACTCTGCCAGATGATGTGTTACCTTATGGAGATAGTCGTGCAACGAATCTTTCTTTTTCCTATAGAGCCGCTGCATATGCCTGGATATTTTCGGATACCGGATACCTTTTTTCGCCTGTGCTGACCACCATTCCTTTTGTACTCGTCCGATCTCTTTATCAAAATATCGCGTTATACTTAAATACCTTCTGCCAAGAATAAATGCTTTTCCACTGCTGTCATAACAGGTCATCAGATTATGCAGCCCCAGATCTATGGAAAGATAGTTTCCGTTATCTTCCAGCGGTGCTACATCTGGAACTTCATAAACAACTATGATATCCATTCTGCCATCTCTCTGAGGAGGATACAGCCTGATCTGCTTCATGTTATCGATGTCCTGAAAAATCACATTTTTCAGAAACAGATATTTTTCATCGATTCCATACTTCTCAGACATATACGTCTTCAGTTTTTTCGGAAGTGCCAGCCGGATCACCCCTTTATCCTTTAAATGCTTTATTCCGTTCTGCATATATGTAATGCAGATCCCTTCCTGTTTAAACCTCGGTGGTTTTGGATTCTCTACACCGCCACTTTTTACAAGCGCATAGAATGACTTCCATGCTTTGTCCAGCAGCTTACACACCTCCTGCGCTGTCTGGGATGGCAGTGATTTATACCACAGGTTATCTTTGTGATGCGATTTCTGATAATACCAGTCCGGATACTTTTCCATTCCAAGTTCCTGATAGTGCAGACGTTCATAATTGCAGATATTCCAAAGCTTATATGCCGCATAACACATATGTCCAATGATATTTGCCTCATCTGCCTGCAGTCTGATCGATGTCTTATGTGAAAGCAGCATTCTTCCCCCTCCTTGTTCTCCTAATATGATTTGCTCTGATGTTCAATATATCTGCGGATATTCTCCTCTGACACGGAACCGATTGTTTCTACATAGTAAGAATGATTCCACAGCTGCCCTTTCCAGAGTTTTGTCCGGATCTGTGGAAACTGTTCGAATAATTTCCGTCCGGTGATTCCTTTCAGATATTTTACAATATCTGTTATAGAAAGTTTGGGTGGTCCTGACACAAAACAATGGATATGATCGCCTTCCCCAACTTCAAAAAGATGCACTGTGAAACCTTTTTCATCAGCAATCTGCTGAACCAGTTTTTTCAGATAGGCTTCTATCTCAGCGGTCAGTATCTTTCTTCTGTACTTCACAGACCACACCACATGGTAGTTAATATTATAT
>JAZUHQ010000318.1:0-3241 GCA_045641805.1 Lachnospiraceae bacterium | reverse complement strand
TCAGGTACTCAGAGGCATCTCTCTTTTCATACTGAGGAAAGAATGGACACAGCTGAACTTCCGGGTAGAGGATCAGATCTGCACCGGATGCTGCTGCCTGTTCAAACATCTCCAGGCTTTTATTTATATTTTGATCAATATCTGCTTCCATACGAAGCTGACACATGGCTAGTTTCATAGGTATCTCCTTCTGTCGCGTCTATTCCTGCCTCTTATAATCTTTTACTCGTACATTCTCTCACTCTGATAGTAAGCACGTCTGCTCTGAGTCTTTAATGTCTGATAGAGTTCTGCTTTTGTTGCAAACTTGTATGGGTTCACGTAGAAGATACCAAGGATACCGACTGTCAGGCCGCTTAAGATCTCCCATCCGATGAAGGAAAGGTCCAGTACAAATGTATTCCATTTGTTGCCATCCATCATCTCCTTACTTCTTCTGAAGGCTTCCTCTCTTGTCATGAATGGATCATCAGCCAGAAGGTATGGGATCATACAGTATTCGTAGCCTTTGATGATACCAGGGATGATGAAAAGCAAACCCCATAAGAAGGTAAACAAGCCTCTGAAGAACTGTGTCACAACGATGGTCATGTAGTTCTCACTCTTGAAACCACTGAGGAGTTCACCGATCTCCGCTTTGGTGTACATGTTGGTGATAAAGAACTTACAGCCACCGACTTCCACAACGTTAAATACAAATATACCAAGCAGGATCACACCTGCTGCCACAGCCAGACCAACCAGAACACCGATCGTTCCAATCAGACCGATCACCCATACAGGGATAAAGTCCAGGACATCCTGCACGACATCAAAGGCTCTCTGAACAGGTTTGTTGGCCTGATTAAAGATCTGGTCAAAATCCAGGTTCGGATCAGCCTGATCCCCGATGATCATGTTGTTGTTGGTATCCCCATTGGATGGAAAACTGTAATTGTAATGGTACTCATACACTGGTTGATGGTTGACTGAGATCCTGCTGGTACTTCTTCCTGCACCTTCGCCGGTGACAAAGACCAGGATCAGGGCAACCAGCACGCAGATCCAATAGTTTTTCAGAAACGCTGCTTTCGCACGTCTTTTTAATTCACTTCTTGTCCACATATTTTTTCCTCCACCTGTCACATAAGGTCTATACGTTGGCACGATGTCTATATCATGCTTTTCTATGATCTCATTATACTCCCGATCAAAGAATGATTAAACCTTCCAAAGGCCGAATTATCAGCCTTTATTCCTGTGTCCGCTCTGATAAGTGCTTCGTTTCAGCCATTTCTGATCGATGGCTTTCAGTTCGCTGCCAAAACGGATCTGAAGGCGGACACTGCCTGTTCTCGGCTCGACGCCTTCCACAATGCCCTCGCCGAACTTTGGATGGTTCACAGCTTCGCCCACCTTATAGTGAACAATACTGTTCTGCTCCTGACGGTATTTCTGTTCCTGTCTGTAACGGTCCACCACAGGAATCGTTTTGTCATGGATCGGGTTCTTTAAAGCCTTCTCATAGTCGTGGTCCATCAGGGCCTCACCCGCCTTATAAAAAGGGGTTGGGGCTGCGCCTACAAGGCTGCAGCAATATTTCCAGGCACTGCCATGAATGCCCGGCTGCCACTGATACTTCTTTGGGATCTCCATGTTGTACTGCATGTAGTGGGCATATTCATGGAGAAAGAGGTCCATACGGTCTTCCTTGGACAGTGGATGCTTGACCCCATATCCCACAAAGAGAAGGGAAAAATAGAAGTGTTCATCGCTACTGCTGCTTCTTCGGGTATAAGCGCCCAGGCGGTCCGTATCAAATCCAAACACAACCGGTACCTTCGCACCTTTCAGACCGAACCTCCGGTCCAGTTTACTGTATGTATCTAAGATCAGGGCACGGAGAACGGGTATATCCTTCTCCAGTGTCTTTCTGAGTAATTCTGTATCTCTCATTCCTTCATTCCTTTTATTCGGCGGCCTCTTCCGGCTGACGACGGAAAAGTGAAGCGACCGCAACCACAAGACCAACTCCATCTGAAAAGACAGATGGAATGTCCATAATAAAGACCTCGTAGATCATCCACAGGATCAGATTCAAAATAATGTTCAACTTGATCGCCAGTTCTTTTCTGGCCAGGTACATACCTACCGTGTAGATCACGTTGGTCGCCACAAGAAGCAGTCCCACATAGCCACGGTTGTTGACGGCGATACCAAGCAGGACGAGTAAACTCAGACAGATCAAGGTCCATTTTTTATCCAGTTTACCGATCGCCGCCAGATAATTTCTAAAAGCACAGATCACTAAAGAAATGATGCCTGTATAGGAATTGAAAAAGAAAGAAGCCACGGCCAGTGTCAGGCACTGAAGGACCTGATAAAAATAGATATGCCAGGTGTCTTTGGACCAGCTGCTCCTGGCTGTAAAATAGACAGCCACCACCGATATGCAGTTGCCGATGATCAGTTGAACCGGAATCATAGCCTCTCCTCTTCTTTTCGTCTTTTTTCATTCCATGAGGGGGTTCCCCTCATGTCTTCTGACTTTTACCAGTATACAAAAAAAAGAGAGCTGTTTCAATCGAAACAGCTCCCCTTTATGGTCTCTGACTTATGTTTGTCTTACAGAAGGATGTACTTCAGAACGAAGAGAACTGCGAGCACATACATAAGAGGTGTGATCTTCTTTGTCTTACCTGTTACTACATTGATAACAACATAGGAGATAACGCCAACTGCGATACCCTCGGAAATGGAGTATGTTAAAGGCATGCAGAGGAGGCAGAGATATGCAGGAATGGCTTCTGTCATATCTGCGAAGTTGATCTCAACAACTGCGCTGATCATAAGGAAACCTACGAAGATCAGAGCTGGTGCAGTTGCGAAGGAAGGAATTGTTGTAAATACAGGTGCAAGGAATACGGATACAAGGAATAAGAAACCTGTTACGACAGATGCAAGACCTGTACGACCACCTTCAGATACACCTGAAGAAGATTCTACGAATGTTGTTGTTGTGGATGTACCAAGAACAGCACCAACGGATGTTGCAATGGCATCTGCAAGAAGTGCTTCTTTGATACGTGGTAACTTACCATCTTTATCCAGCATGTTTGCCTTATTGGCAACACCGATCAGTGTGCCCAGTGTATCAAACATATCGACAAAGAGGAAGGAACACATGATGATGGCGAAATCAACAGGGTTGAAGTTGATAGCGCTGAAGTTAAAGCACTGGAAAGCAGTTGTGCGGATAGCG
>JAZUHQ010000317.1:0-8227 GCA_045641805.1 Lachnospiraceae bacterium | reverse complement strand
GTGCTAGGCGTTCAACAGCAATGCGCATCGCACATAATACCTTCTCGCCGGAGTAGTCGATGCCGCCGTCCATATGATCCGGGCTGCTGTCGGAGGAGTAGATGATGTTATAGTCACCGTAAGGGATGATCTCAGATTCTGTCAGCCATGTCAGAATGATAACGGAAGCGCCTTTTTCTTTGCCGAGTTTTGCAGCGGCAATGGTCTCAGGTGTGTTTCCCTTGTGGCAGGCAATAACGATCACGGACTGAGCACCGAAATCCTTTGGTGTCGCGTGAACAAACTCGTTACTGTTGATCCATTCGGATTTGATGCTTGCACACTCACGCTGCATGAATGTTTTGGCTGGATAAAGGGCTCCAAGAGAACCGCCACAGCCAACGAAATAGAGAGACTTGATACCACCGATTTCTTTTTTCTGTTCGATAATCTCTGAAATGATGGATTTGATGTCTGAACATGTGTAAGTCATAAGTACTTTCTCCTGTATTATTATCTGTTTTAAAATATTTGCTTTGAGACTGGGGAATGACGGATCTTTAATGCAGGGCGATCCAGTCGATAACATCCCTCAGTGTCGGAAGAATGGCATCCGTGCGGGATTCTTCCTGATTGGAAGGTTTGATCATGTCCGGAATCATAATGACATGACAGCCGGCTCGATAGCCGGACTCAATACCGGCAGGTGAATCTTCGAGCACAAGGCACTCTGAAGGTTTGGTGCCTAGTCTGCGGGCACAGGCAAGATAGATGTCCGGTGCAGGCTTTCCATTAGATACTTCATTGCCGTAGACGATCTGATGAAAGAAATGATGGACCTTAGCATCCTTCAGCATGGCGACGGCTCTATCCTCTGCTGTAGAGGTTGCCAGTCCGATGCGAATGTCATGCGCTTTCAGATAGTCCATAAGTTCATAGAGACCTTCTTTGACAGGGACACCATTTTTGGAAAGGAAGTTGGCTCTGCGCTCTTCGTAAAGGGAACGATAGGTTACAAAGTCCATATTTTCGCCCCAGTAGGCCTTCTGAAGGCGTCTGCAGTCGGCCATGTTGCGGCCTTTAAGACTTAAAAGGTATTCATCACTGACAGGCAGTCCCATGATCGCAGCGACTTCCTTCACAATGTTGCTGCTCATGCGTTCGGTGTCAAACATAAGACCGTCCATGTCAAAAAGGACTGCTTTAATCATCGCTGTTCACATTTCTGACAAAACTTGGTCGCTGCATACGGCTGACAAAGTCGTCTCTGCTGATCTTCTTGCCATGATCAAAAGCGCCACGGACGAGACAGGTGGAAGATGAGAACTCTGCAGCAGCTTCCAGAGTTTCCAGAATAGAAGCCTCATAGTAATCACTGCCAGGAATCATCTCAGATGGCTTGGCTTCCATTGCATTATAGTAATTCACCAGGAAAGCTGCGGCGAAGGAATCACCGGCACCTAAGGTATCAATGGCCTCCACAAGATGTGGCTTCTGATTATAGATTTTCTGACCATTGGAGAAAAAGCTGCCTTTTTTACCGAATGTTGCAATGACCATTGGACAGCCGGCATCGTGGAAACGCTGAATATATGGCTGGATCTCTTCGTCCTTGGCATCATCCGGAAGGGATAAGAAAGCAATGTCACAGTAAGGTGCCACTTTCTGCATCCAGGCAGGATCTGCCTGCCATCGTCTTGAAAAGTCATAGGAGATTGGGACACCGATCGCTTTCAGATCAGGCAATATGTCGTCGATGAATGAATTATTGCTTGTATGAATAACAGAAAACTGGCGGATATAGTCCACATCCTCATCTCTGATGGTCAATGGAATCTGAGCAGCAACGCCGCCCTTATTACTGCCAAGAAATACGCGGTCACTGTAGATCAGCGTCACCATGGCATAACCATTTTCACCTTCATAGTGTCTGGAGTGGGAGTAATCCACCTGCATCTCATCAAGAACAGATAAGATGTGGTCGGAAATATCGTCTTTACCAAAGATACCGATATAGCCGGAGGCCTGGTTTAACATGTTTGCATAAACAGCGACATTGAGTGACTGTCCGCCCGGATACATGGTTTCAAGGTGGAGATAAACATCACAGACGTTATCACCAATACTTAATAATTTCATATAAATGTCTCCTTTTATCGCATCATACAAGATGTATTATAACATTATAACAATAATTCTTCAATCGTTATTCAAGATAAACAATATATTATCTGTTTATATGACCTCTTTAAGTGATTACGTAATAGGAGTGTTGACAAAGGTTATATAACATTATATAATGACTACATAACATGTAGCTAAATCGAAGGAGGATTTTTAATATGACAGTAAAAGAAATCGTAGCTGCAATCAAAGCAGATAAACCTGAAATTAAAAGCTTACTCTTTGTAGGTTGTGGTGCTTCTATGTCAGAGCTTTTCCCTGGCAAATACTTTATGGATCGTAATGCAAGAACGCTTCGTTCCAGCATCCACACAGCAAATGAATTTAATTATTCTACACCAGTTTCCTGTGATGAGACAGCTATCGTGATTACATGCTCTTTAAGTGGTACAACACCAGAGACAGTTGCAGCTTCCAAGAAGGCTATGGAGCTTGGCGCAACAGTTGTATCTGTAACAATCAATGCAGAGTCCCCACTTGCGAAGGCTTCTCACTACCAGATCATCCATGGTTTCTATGAGAGCTATGCAGCAAAGATGGAAAAAATGGGTAACGTACTTGCTTTTGCCTGTGAAGTTCTGAATACATGGGAAGGCTATGAGCATTATGATGCCATGCAGGCTGGTTTCACAAAGATCTACAATCTGATCAATGATTCTATCGACTCTCTTGAGCCAAGAGCAAAAGAATTCGCAGTTAAATATGCAGATCAGCCACAGATTTATGTACTTGCTTCCGGTGCTGCTCAGTACAGTGCATACTCTTTCTCTATGTTCCTTCTGATGGAGATGCAGTGGATCCCAGCAAGTTCATTCAACAGTGGTGAGTTCTTCCATGGTCCATTCGAGCTTGTAGAAAAGGACGTTCCTTATCTTCTGCTTATGAGCGATGGCCCAACAAGACCAATGGATTCCCGTGTTCTTACATTCCTTCAGAGATTCGATGCTTTAACAACTGTTGTTGATGCTAAAGATTTTGGTCTCAGCTCCGTTATGGATAAGAACGTTGTTGAATACTTTAACCCAATGCTGATCACAGGTGTGCTTCGTGTTTATGCTGAGGAGCTTGCAAAGGTTCGTAAACATCCTCTGACAACAAGAAGATACATGTGGAAATTAGAGTACTAATCTGATCGCAATATAATTGTTTTTAATCCACGCCCCCTGTTTTACTTGGGGCGTGGTTTTTTTAGGGGAATAGAAGATGATGCGAGTCAAAAAGAATATCTTACTGATCACTACAGGTGGCACGATCGCCTGCAAGAACACGGAGAACGGTCTGACGCCGGCATTGGATTCGGAAGAACTGCTGGCCTATGTGCCTGAGATTAAGGACAAATATCAGATCAATACACTGAATCTCTTTAATATCGACAGTACCAACATGGGACCCTTACAGTGGCTGCAGATCGCCAAGGCCATAGAAAACAACTATCTGAAATACAGCGGTTTTGTGGTTTGTCATGGCACGGATACCATGGCTTATACAGCAGCGGCCTTGTCTTACCTGATCCAGAATAATAATAAACCTATTGTTATCACAGGCGCACAGAAGCCGATCGATGATTATGATACGGATGCCCGTGTCAATTTACGAGACAGTATCCGCTGTGCGGCAGATGAAAGACTCTATGGTGTCAATATTGTTTTTGGAGGCAAAGTTATTGCAGGTACAAGGGCGAAGAAGGAGTATACCAAGAGTTATAATGCCTTCTCAAGCATCAACTATCCGATCATTGCCAGTGTCCAGGAAAAAAGAATTGTTTTCTTTATTCAGGATCGTCCTGAGAAGGAACCGGTCTTTTATCATGAGTTAAATCCAAATGTCTTTGTCATGAAGCTGATCCCGGGTATGGATGGCCATTTCCTCAATACGATTCTGGAGAAGTATGATGGCGTTATTATCGAATCTTTTGGTGTCGGAGGTCTGCCGGATAACGAGTACTCAGGCTTTTATGATGCTGTTAAGAAGGGTATTGAGCGCGGCAAGATCATCGTGATCGCTACTCAGGTGACCCATGAGGGCAGTGACTTGTCTGTTTACAGAGTCGGCAAAAGGGTAAAGGAAGATTTTAAACTGATCGAGGCCTTTGACCTGACAACGGAAGCGGTTGTGACCAAAACGATGTGGGCGCTTGGACAGACACAAGATCCGGAAGAATTCAGACATTTATTTTACACAACGATTAATCACGACATGCTCTTCCAGGAGCAGGACATTTGATAAAACGTAGAGGAGCTTAAACGATGGGACTTATCAGAAAAGAACAGATTGCAGGTATGGGTATCCACTATATGAATTATTCATTGGATTATTTCCTGGATGCGCAGGAAAGAATCGGCCTTGAGACGATTGAGATGTGGGTGGGAATGCCTCATCTTTTCCTGGATAGTGAAGGCATAGAAAGTATTCAGACTTTAAAGAAAAAGATTGCCGATCATCACTTAAAGGCCTGTGTACTGACACCTGAGAATTGTATGTATCAGTATCAGTTTGCGGCAAGCAAACCTTTGGCCTTTGCCAAGAGCAAGGCATACTTTACCAATGCGATCAAAGCAACTGCAGAGCTGGGCTGCCCAATCATGCAGTGCAATTCCGGATGGGGTTATCTGGATGAGACCAGACAGGATGCCTGGGACCGCTGCGTGGAAATGATTGGTGATCTCTGTGAAATTGCCAGACATGAAGGCATTACACTGGCTATGGAAAGTCTCCGCCCTGAAGAGACCAATCTCTGTGTGCGAAGAGAGGATGTTCAGAAGATGCTCAAGGATATAGGCGCTTCCAATTTAAAAGTGCTTTTAGATACTACTGCTATGGGTGTCTCCGGTGAGACCCTGGAAGAATGGTTCGAGACCTTTGGCAAAGACATTGTCCATATGCACTTCATTGATGGTAATCCTTATGGACATCTGATCTGGGGAGATGGATGCAGGGACTTAAAGAAAGATCTGGAAGTGTTAAAGAAATATGATTATCAGGGATATCTGGGACAGGAGATCACAGATAGTCGTTATTATAAGGATCCGCTGACGCACGATTTTCGTAACATGAAAGCTTTTGAACCATATCTGTAAATGAGAAAGAGAGATAGTTTTGATAGAAATATGCTGAAATCCATGAGAAAGGTTGCCTGCTAAACCGATTGGCATGGAATTAACCGCATGGCTGTGTTGCAGTCACCTTTGGAGATGATGAAGGTGCACCAGGTAGTGTGTATAGGCAAATACATCTGGATGATTAAACCATAAGTTCAATGCATTTGGATGGGAGATCCGATATAATAGAAGTCTGAGAGTATTCAACAAGATTCGGGATGGAAGATAATGACGGAGGTACAAAAGAATGGAACCAATGTATTTGTTAATAGGCATTTCTCTTTCATTTGGTGTTGTCATCTCATACTTTTCATTAAAGCATTCGGAGATGATGACGATGTATCATTTTTTTCTCTAAGAAATCTCAGGTGGAAAGCCGATAAAAAAGAAGCAGCCCTTAGCGAGGGCTGCTTCCTTTACTATAAAATCCTAATTACTTGTTTGTGGATGGTAGACTGTACCGGTGAAGAGCGGAAGTCCTGTATCATTGGTGAGCACAAAGAGGAATGGACGATCCAGCTTTAAAACCTTTTCATCGTCAGGAAGACCAGCTCCGCATTCGAGCATGATGACTAGGGAGGCGGCTTCACAGCCTTTCTCATCGATCTTGACACGGGCCGCATGTTTGACGGTATCAAGATAAAGCGGTGTGTCATCCTCTTCAGTCTGAATGGCTGAGAAATTAGCGACACGCGGATCAAAGACAGAGGAAATACCCAGGGACTGAAGGGCATTTGTGAGCTCCAGGTCAGAGACGACATCAAACTTTGGGAGTGAAAAGTCCAGACTTGGATAGGAGATGCCTGGGTAGTCATAGATGCTGGAGGATACCAGATCAAGGTAGGCACCGCTATGGATCAGCGTCTCCGGTGTCTGATCTTCTTTCGGGAGGAAGAACCACATGGCGCCCCCGTTTTTGATGTTGAGGGATGTGCCGCACATCAGATCATCCTCATAGTAAAGCGTGCCGGACATGAACTGGTGCATGAAGGTAGCATTTTCCTCTTGATTGCTGTAGAAGACATCTTCATAATTCTCGGTTTCACTAAACTCCTCCGACCATGCCCCTTTAAAGTAGAGGGTAGAGACGAGGGCGAGGAAGGTTGCCGGATCCATGTTGATCGTCTCTGCCTGATCTTTCAGCAGACTGCCGGTCTGTTCGTTGATCCACTTCCTAAGCATCTGATTATAATCATCGGAACCCATCTCGCCGATAAAGGAGGAAGCCTTGTAATGGTCTGTCAAGGCATTCAGGGCATCAGGCTCATAAGACAGGTGGCTGCTGAGCCAAATGGAATTAGCCGGAAGGGACATGACGACACCGTCATCGGCATAGCAGGCTTTCCAAAGATGCTCTGCTGTGGATCGAAGGGTGTCCATATCCGCTGACTGCATGAGACTGAGGATCTCTTCTCGGGTCTGTCCGTCTGTGGTCTCTGCAAGCATGGCCAGTGCCATGTAGAGATTGACGGGTGAATAGACGGTATTCTCGCCCGGATTGGAAAGAAGGACCGCCTGGGATGTGATTTTGCTGAAATCTGACAGGCCCCCTGTTTCGGAAGCAGCCTCTCTTCGGCTGGCGCGATCTGAAGACCATGCCTCCCAGAGATCATTCTCAGAAATCTCCTTGTTGGTATAGTTATAGTCATCATCATAGTAGACAGATGGATCTTTCGCTTTTTCCTCGTAGATAGCCTGAGAAATGACCTTGGCATCACTTGAAGAATGTTCAGCTTGCTGTGGGTCGGAAGTGGACGGACGGCCGCAACTGCAAAGAATGAGGGCAGCAGAAAGTGCTGCTGCAAGCATTTTTCTGGTCATAGTACCTGTGTATCTTTTCATAGAAATCTTTCCTTTCAATTGTATTATAATCTACATACGATTCAAAAGGCAAAGATTTATGGGGATTAGGGTGCCTATGGCAGATCCAATTGCTATTTTGGGCCAAATGGTTTATAGTGAGTTTAAATTGACCAGCGGTTTTTAAAGGAGAGAGAAGAATGGGAAATGAAAGTGGCACATGGATCATGTATGGTGTTGAACCGGATGATCCGGAATGTATTCATACAGTAGAGGAAGCAATTGCCTATATCAATGAAGTGGGATTTCTGCCGCTTTTTAAGAATGATATTCCGGGATTTTCTCTGGAGGAGCGCACCATTGCCCGGCACTGGTGGAGCGGGGATCCAAGTATTGATCCGTGGGAATGGAGAGCCATCATTGCCCGAAGCGAAAAAGTGGCCTACGGTAAGTTTTTTGACGGAAAAGCCGGCTTTATCTCCATGAAATGGCTGCCTTATTTTGTCAATTATCGAAGAGACGGCTATGACTTTGATGCTCTTTGGGATGATGAAAAAACTTCCAATCGACAGAAGAAGATCATGGATCTTTATTCGGAAGAAAAGGCAGATGCAGAACTCTTCTCTTTTGAGATCAAACAGACGGCTGGTTTTGGTAAGGGCGGAGAAAAAGGATTCGAAGGAACGATGACTCATCTCCAGCATCTCCTTTATTTATGCGTGAGGGATTTCAGACAGAAAAGAAATAAAAAAGGGCAGGCTTATGGATGGGCGATTGCCGTCTTTGCGACACCTGAGCATCTTTGGGGTTATGATTTTGTGACGAGTGCATACAGTGAAGATCCTGTCGAGTCCGGTAAGAGAATTGTAGCCCATATGGAGGATATTTATCCGATCGCAACGCCGGCCCAGATCAGAAAACTGATAGGCCTTCGGGTAGGAACCGGTAAGAAATAGAAACCCCTTTGTTTGTTGAAAAGAATATGTGGATATGAAGAAAGCCTGTGGCATTGCCACAGGCTTTCACTGTATAAAGGGTGCGTGTGTTTTACAGCATGTTTCTGTAAATCGCTTCGATATCGGTTGTTGTCAGGCGTGTGAAACCGGAGAGCACATTGCCTGGTCTGCCTTTGACGCATGTTTCAGCAAGGAATGGGATATCTTCTT
>JAZUHQ010000316.1:0-20602 GCA_045641805.1 Lachnospiraceae bacterium | reverse complement strand
CGCGTTTGTGCGCATCCCAGCGGAGCGCTTTTTGTATCATAGGGGACGAAGTTTCCTATGATACAAAGAGAGACATGGCATTGTGCCATGTCTCTTGGAATCTTTATTCGTAGGATTTGATCAGTGCAAGGTTCTTTTCTTCGTAGTCATTGAACTCCAGAATAACCTTCTCTGCATCGGTCTCAGTACCATGGTACCAGGAGTTGGATTCGAAGTGTTTGCGGATGCTCTCTGTCTGGAAGATGTAACCATGTCTTGCATAGATCTCATTTCTTGCATACATCAGTTCTTCGGATGACAGGTTTTTGACATCGTCATCTGTCAGATAAGCAGTGCTGCTGTTCTTGAGAACGTAATCGCCCTTCTCAGCGCCTGTACCCGGATTATTGTTAACCGGTTTCTTTGTCTCAGTTGTTGCCTTCTGTGTCTGAGCCTGAGTTTCAGGTGCTTTTGTCTCTGTTGCTTTCTGAGCGGATTCAAGAGCTCTGGACTCTGCCTCAGACTGTGCTCTGGACTCTGCTTCTGCTCTTTCGCTCGCAATGGCTTCTGCTTCAGACTCAGCCTTCGCCTTCTCAGCCGCCTTGGATGCTTCAATCTTCTCAGCAAGCGCTCTTGCTTCCTTACGCCATACTTTCAGTGTTGCGATCGCGGATGCGTAGTCGCCGGAAGAAAGACTGTTTTCTACCTGCTGCTCGTATTCGGAGAAAGCTGCTCTCTGGGATTTCTTCACAAAATCCTCATCCAGATCCAGTGCAGAGATATCATTCTTCATGCTCTGAACCTTCTTCATGTTCGCGGATTTCAGGTTGGTCTCAAGACCATCCACACGCTTCTGGAGATCAGCGATCTGCTCAAAATCACAGTTTTCCTGTGCTTCCTTGATATCAGCCATCAGTTCATTGTAAGTATCCTCGTAGGCAGATGTGATGGTATATAAAGACAGTGCCTCGTTGGCATCCTTGACAAAGGATTCAATGGAGTTCTTACCATTGGATACATCACTGAACTTGCCGGCTACTGTGTTCCACTGGTCATTCAGCTGGGCGATCATCTTGAGATCACCGGCTTCGATTGCCTGATCACACTGAGCCATAAAGTCATCGAAGTAAGCCTGGTAAGCACCAAGGTCAGCACCCTGGAGTTTTTCTGCTTTGAAAGCTTCTACTTTGTCACTGAATGCGCTGATAGTCTTTTCCTGAGTCTGTTTCTGAATCACATAGAAACCACCCAGACCGGCTGCGATCAGAAGGAGAAGAATGAACAGAACAAGCGGTGCTTTACTCTTTTTCTTCTTTGGCTTTCTGACAGTTTCTACCGGTTCATTCTTAACAGGTGTACCCAGCCACTCATCTTCTTTTTTCTGTTCACGATCAGATGCTGCAGGTTCTGTCTTCACAGGCTCTGCCTTTTTCTTTTTGCCTGCTGCCTGTTCGCGTTTTAAACGGAGATTTTCAAGCTCCTGTTTTTTTCTCTGACGCTGAAGTTCCAGTTCTCTCTCCTGGGCTTCAATTGCCTCGATTTCTTTCTGATAGTCAAAATCATCATCGATCAGATCATCAAGATTCATATCGTCCAAATTCATATCGTCAAGATCACTCATTGGATGTCCTCCCGGTCGATTTTTTGGCAGTGTTTCTCATACTGACACACTGTCCCTTGTAACCTATCATATATCATTTACCCTTGAATGTCAAACAAAGGCCCCTTTAGAAGGGGCTTCAGGCAACATTTCAGTCACTCTGTCTTTTTCCATTCTTTCTATTGAAGAGAAAGTCCGTAATACTCTGCAATGGCATCAGCATCTGCCCGTCCCATGGCCTTGAGCATCTTTTCATCTCTGAGAAGCTGGTTATCGTGGGTGCTGTCCATATAGGCATGTTCAATGATCATAGCCGGGTGTCCGCCTTCCACACTGTAGCTGAGAAGGTAGTAAAAATCCTGGACAGAGCCATCGTCATAGCAGCCCTTCTCTTCATTGGTACGGACAAAGACGCCGCGCGGCGTCAGATCAAGCTCGGAAAGATGGTCTAAAACGATCTGGCCCAGCGCCTTCATATCGTCTGTGTAGGCTTTATAATTAGGAACATATACTTCTGTGCCGCCGGAAGAATCTCCAAGGTTACCGGTTGTACCGTTATTGTGAAGGGAAACAAAGAGATCTGCGCCCATATCTGTCGCATAGCCGGTTCTCGCCTCAATGCAGTACTCACCGCCATTGTCCGCATTCGGGCAGTTCCCATCTGTTCTGGTCATCAGGACAACCACACCTGCATATTTTTCAAGTCGCTTTTTACATGCTTTGGCAATAGCCAGATTCAGATCCTGTTCATTGACGCCCAGTTGCGGATGATTTCTGGCACAATACTCCGAATCATGACCTGCATCCAGCACAATGATCAGGGGATCTTCTATTTCTGTTTCCTCTGTTTCTTCTGAACCAGGTTCGATGTCCACTTCCTCTGTATCCCTTTCTGTCTCGATCATTTCAGTTTCCGGCGCTTGTGTTTCCGACACTATCTCCATTGTCTCTGCTTCTGCTTCAGCGGAATCTGAATCTTGCGCTATCATTTCTGTCTCCGCAATTGGCGCCTGGCTTTTCATGCAGCCGGAAAGTCCCAGGATCAGGCTCATGCATGTGATCAGCCCGGCCAGTTTAAGCCATCTATTATACTTCTTCATTTGATACCTCCGCCCGGACCAGATTCAGCTTGATATACACGATACCCCTAGGTTTCAAACTGGGCCTGGTCCATTTCTCCTCACAGTATACCGTCAATCCCCAAAAAAAGCAAAGCGCAGCAGCTATTTTCCCAACGGGCTCGTGTGAAAAAAAAAGACGTTTGGTAAACCAAACGTCTTTTTTGTATTGTACAGACATATAGCCTGTGAACAATTATTTGATTGTAACTTTAGCGCCTTCAGGGCCAAGTTTAGCCTTAACATCCTCAGCCTCTTCCTTGGATACAGCTTCTTTGATCTTTGTAGGAGCGCCATCAACTGCTGCTTTAGCTTCCTTAAGACCAAGACCTGTGATCTCACGAACAACTTTGATAACCTTAACCTTGTTAGGGCCGATCTCTGTAAGCTCAACGTCGAACTCTGTCTTCTCTTCCTCAGCTGCTGCTGCAGGACCTGCTGCTACAACAACACCTGCTGCTGCAGAATCACCAAACTCTTCTTCACATGCTTTTACTAGTTCATTAAGTTCTAATACTGATAACTCTTTAATAGCTTCGATAAATTCAGCTGTAGTTAATTTTGCCATTGTAAATAACCTCCGTAATTTTTAATTTCAATTGTGCATCTATTATGCAACGACTTCTTCATCTTTCTCAGCGATCTGTTTAATAACTCGAGCAAAGTTTGCAATAGGTGACTGCATACTGCCAAGTAATCTGCCAAGAAGAATTTCTCTTGATGGAATTGTAGCGATGACATTGATCATCTTCTCATCATAGAATGTACCATCAACAACGCCACCCTTAAGCTGAAGGTTAGGCATTGTCTTTGCGGCCTCAAATAAGATTCTAGCTGGAGCTGTTGCGTCTGTATCGCACATAGCTACTGCTGTAGGGCCGTCACAAAGCTGAGCAACTGGCTCAAATACTGTACCAGCTGTTGCACGCTTGATCAGAGTGTTCTTATAAACCTTATAAACAACACCTGCTTCACGAAGCTGCTTACGAAGCTTTGTATCTTCTTCTACTGTAAGACCACGATAGTCAACCAGAACCATTGCCTGAGATGTCTCAAGATATTTAGCAATCTCGTCAACGATAGGCTGCTTAATTTCTACTTTTGCCATTTTGGTGCACCTCCTTATAGAATATGTGTACCGCCAAAAAAAACGCTTCCCCTGAAAACCCAAGGGAAGCGTGATAAGATGCTTTCATTAAAAATGAAAATCTGTAATCTCCCTCGGTAGGCGTTTTAAACCTTATGCCTTACGGCACCTACTGTCTTTGGCAGCATTGCTATAATACTATAGCATAATATATATTGGTTGTCAATCAGAAACCAGTCAAATTAACCAAGTTTTGTTGTGTTAAGTTTGATACCAGGGCCCATTGTGGAAGAAACGACTACGCTTCTGAGATACTGACCCTTAGCTGCTGCTGGTCTTGCCTTTACGATTGCACCGATTAATGTATGGAAGTTGTCCGCTAACTGCTCTTCTGTGAAAGAAGCCTTACCAACTGGGCAGTGGATAATGTTTGTCTTATCCAGTCTGTACTCAATCTTACCAGCTTTGATATCTTTGATAGCTTTTGTAACGTCCATTGTAACTGTACCAGCCTTAGGGTTTGGCATTAAGCCCTTAGGACCAAGGATACGACCAAGACGACCAACAACACCCATCATATCTGGTGTAGCTACTACTACGTCGAAGTCTAACCAACCCTCGTTCTGGATCTTTGGAACAAGCTCCATACCGCCAACGAAATCTGCACCAGCTGCCTCAGCCTCTGTGAGCTTATCACCCTTAGCGAATACAAGAACTCTAACTGTCTTACCTGTACCGTGTGGCAGAACTACTGCACCACGAACCTGCTGATCAGCATGACGGCCATCAACACCAAGTCTGATATGAGCTTCGATTGTCTCATCAAACTTTGCGCTAGCTGTTTTCTTGAGAATACTTACTGCTTCTTCTACATCATAAAGATTTGTACGATCTACTAACTTTGCAGATTCTACATATCTCTTACCTTTTTTCATGATAAAATCCTCCTTGTGGTAATATCGGGAGCGACCCTCCCACTTATGTTCAAACCGAACGCTTCGCCTTATTTATGCGTTCCGATCAATATTAGTCTTCTACTACGATACCCATGCTGCGTGCTGTACCAGCGATCATGCTAGTAGCTGCTTCGATAGATGCAGCATTGAGGTCAGGCATCTTAAGCTCAGCGATCTTCTGAACTTCTGCTCTGGAGATCTTAGCAACCTTAACCTTGTTTGGTGTACCGGAAGCTGTATCGATCTTACAAGCTTTCTTTAATAAAACTGCAGCTGGTGGAGTCTTTGTGATGAAGCTGAAGCTTCTGTCGCTGTATACAGTGATAACAACTGGGATGATCATACCAGCCTGATCTGCTGTTCTAGCATTGAACTCCTTTGTAAACTGTACGATATTTACACCGTGCTGACCTAAAGCAGGACCAACTGGTGGAGCTGGTGTAGCCTTAGCTGCAGGGATCTGTAATTTAATATATCCTGTTACTTTCTTAGCCATAGTGGCACCTCCTAAAAATGTGGTAATGTCGGGGATTTCCCTCCCACCGTCCGCATCTGATGTGCGAACTGTAAATTGTTACATCTTTCTGATCTCTAAGAAACTGATCTCGACCGGTGTTTCACGACCAAACATCTCAACGGTAATTGTTACTGTTGACTTGCTTGGATTTACTGCCTTAACAATACTATCATGGCCTTCCCAGGCACCTGCTACTACTGTTACTGCATCACCCACCTCGATGTCCATAACAATCTGTTTTTCTGTCTCTGTCTCTTCTACAGCCTCTTCTGCCATCGGCTCATCAATCTTGATGCCGAATGGTGCAAGATCTTCAGCTGTAAGCGGAACCGGTTTTGACTCCGGACCTACAAAGCCTGTTACACCACGAGTGTTACGAACAACGTACCAAGTCTCATCATTCATGATCATATGAAGTAATACGTAGCCAGGGAAGAGTTTTCTGGAAACTTCTTTTCTGACGCCGTCTTTCACTTCAACGACTTCTTCCAACGGAACTTCTACACTGAAAATCTGATCTTCAAGATGTAAGTTCTTGATAGATTTCTCAATATTCGCTTTAACCTTATTCTCGTAACCAGAGTATGTATGCGCTACATACCAATTTGGTCCCTCGAGGTAATCATTCTTATCTGACATATAATCACCTTTCTGACTATAATGAAATAATCATGTCTACTACTAAAAGCAGTCCTCTGTCAAGCAGAGCGATGATTGCTCCAAGCAGAACAGTTGCAGCGAGCACAACAGAAGTTTCTTTGACGATATCGTCCTGTGTAGGCCAGATGATTCGCTTGAACTGAGCTTTTACGGATTTGAACCAATCCTTTTTCTTAGCATCATTTGTTGCATTGCTCATGTGTTTACTCCTCTAAGCGACTTTTACTTTGTCTCTTTGTGATTTGTGTGCTTCTTACAGAACTTACAGTACTTCTTAGTCTCCATTCTTTCAGGATGAGTCTTCTTTTCCTTAGTCATGTTGTAGTTACGCTGTTTGCATTCTGTACATGCTAATGTGATTCTTACGCGCACAACCTCCACCTCCATTTATTTAAATTTAAGTGTGTGTTCTGCTTCGCTAGGGCAGAACAAGTTACATGGTCTTCTTTTTTAGGCACAAAAAAAAGACCGCTTCCATTACATAGCCATACCAATATATCATACATCGTTCAACAGCGTCAAGTTATTTATGAAAGAATTCCGCATTTGCTTCCCTATTATCCTTTAAAATACAAAATCACCCTCAAGTCCCTAACGGACACTCATACTGAGTGTCAACACATAGACTTTGCCTGCTCCTGCCGACAAAAGGGCCCGGCTGCAGGCCTGGGCCGTTGCACCGGTCGTATAAATATCATCGACTAAAAGCACGATCTCTCCCCTCTTTATATAGGAAGATTCCCCTTCAAAGGCCTGTTCCAGATTCTTACGGCGTTCCTGCTTGCTCAGTTCTTTCTGAGGTGTCGTCTTTCTCCGCCTCACAAGTGCCCTTTCCGCTACAGGGATTCCCATCTGCCTGCTGATGCCTTTAGCCAAAAGCGCTGCCTGATTATAGCCCCTTTTTCGCTTTCTGTCCGATGCAAGGGGGACCGGCACGATCACATCGATGCCCTTTTCCCTGATCCATGTGCCGCAGCTGGCCACCATAGAGGCGGCATAGACAGCCGCATATTCTCTTTTTCTTCTATATTTATAGGAAGCAATCGATGTCGCCATGACCGAGTCATAGAGGTAGACGCTTCTGCCTTCCTCATAGACAGGCTCCCTTTTTTGACAGTCCGGGCAGTAAGCGGCTTCCATCGTATCCACAGGACGCCCGCACTTCATACAGTAAGGTTCCTCTATCTTTTTCAGTTTTGCCAGACACGCTTTGTGAACCGGCAGGCCATTCTGAAAGGCCTCACCAAAATCCATCAATTCGCCGCAAAAGGGACAGGATGCCGGGTATAGAAGCCCCAGCATTTGCTCCCCGATTCTCCTCGTTTTCTCTATGAATGTCCAAAAAAAAGACATTTCTTTAAACTCCTCCTCCCATTTCATTTTCCCTTATGCTATACTTTTTTTAATATCTCTATGACGCTATTTCTGAAAGGAAACAGACGAATGACACACCAGGAATATTTAAATAAACTGATCGACAGTATCGATACCATCTCCGATGTTCTGGATACCGAGCACTATGGTATGTGCCTCGTGGACAGGGATGGCTATATCGTCAAATGGAATTACGAGAATTTCTTCCATATAAAAGCCATCGCCGCCGTAGGCCGCCACGTTACGGAGATCATTCCCAACACCCGTCTCCATCTGGTGGCACGCACAGGCACGAAAGAGCTGATGCAGCTCCAGGAGATCAACGGTTCGCTTGTTATCGCCAACCGAATCCCTCTGATCCATGATGGCGAGACCATCGGTGCCGCCGGTACCATTATCTTCAAAGACACACAGGAGATTGCCAATCTTCACTCCCGTATGGCCAAGCTGGAAAGCAACTTCAAGACCTACCAGAGTGAGATTGCCAAGATGTACTCCGCCCGCTATCAATTCAAGGATATCCTGACAACCAATACCAAGATGAACTATCTGAAACACCTGGGTGAGACCATTGCCCAGAGTGAAGCCAGCATTCTGATCACCGGCGAAAGCGGAACAGGTAAGGAACTCTTTGCTTCCGCCATCCACAATGCCAGCTTTGCCAGCCACCATCCATTTGTCAGCATCAACTGCTCTTCCATCCCACAGGAGCTTCTGGAATCAGAACTCTTCGGTTACGAGAACGGTGCTTTCACCGGCGCCCGCAGGGACGGACATGTCGGCAAGTTTGAACTGGCCGGGGAAGGAACCATCTTCCTGGATGAGCTTGGCACCATGCCGATCAATATGCAGGTGAAGCTCCTGCGTGTTTTGGAATCCAGAGAGTTCTATCGTCTCGGCGGTTCCAAAAAGATTCCGCTCAAGGCACGTATTATTGCGGCCACCAATGCCGATCTTGAAGATGCCATCAAAGAAGGCACCTTCCGTTCAGACCTCTACTATCGTCTGAATGTCATCAGCATCGATCTGCCGCCGCTCAGAGACCGTCTGGAAGACATCCCATGTCTCTGTGAGCGCATGCTTGCCCAGAACGAAGGTCGTTACGCGAACAACCATATGCAGATCTCCGACGAAGCCCTGAACCTTCTGGCCATGCATAACTGGCCGGGCAACGTTCGTGAGCTGCGAAATGTCATCGAGCGTGCCGCCCTGATCTGTGAGAGCAACCTGATCCAGCCTGTCCATCTTCCGGATTACATTCAGATCTACCGCAACAAAGCACTTCCTGACGACAGTGTGGGCTATTATCACCATCAGCTGGCCAGCCTGGAGCGTCAGATGATCTTACAGGCACTGAAAGATAACGAGGGCAATAAACAGGCTGCTGCCAAACATTTAGGCATTCACCGTTCCCTTCTTTACAAAAAAATCAAAGAATTTGGCCTGGAATAAAATTTTCCAAAAAAAGTTTTGAATTCTTTTTTGTCAAAAACAACGAAAACGTCTAAAAAAAGGACATTGTATACAAGATGCGGTGTCCTTTTTTTAGACGCTGTTTTTTCCTTATTTTATAAGGATTTTTCATTTCGCCTCTTTCGCGCTGTCCTGATTTTAGACATTTCCGACTCGTCATTATGCCATACTTATTCGACATTATGACTATACTATTCAAAAAAGCCGGTCTATCTTCGGTAAATCAGCCGATATTTCATCTCCAAACTCTCCAAAAAAGTTGGCACGCTTATTGCTAATATAATAAGGCAGGAAAAGCAATTCAAATGCCCTTACCCGATTGCTTTTCCCGACCGGGAACGTACCGGTCCAGTGAATATCTGTAGTCCCTATTATGCAGATATTCATCCTCCCTATAAATAATATAACACAGCAAAGAAGCGTATAATTGCCGCCAACAACTATACGCTTCTTTGTTGTTTTATAGACAGGATCTAACGTGCCATCTCAGTCAGTCTGAGATCGAGCGACGTATATCGCTGCTGTTGTCTTTCGTTTGCGATCATACGCTCAATGGTCTGCTCACTGCCCACAAAAGCCACGCACTGTCTGGCCCTTGTCACTGCCGTGTACAGGATATTCCTGTTAAAGAGCATCTGAGGACCACTCAAGAGAGGAATGATCACCGCAGGGTACTCACTTCCCTGGGATTTATGAATCGTGATGGCATAGGCCAGTTCCAGCTCTTCAAGCTGCGAGAAAGCATAAACCACCTTTCTGTTCTCATCAAAAACCACTTCCACCTGCTCGGCGAAATGATTGATACCGGTAACGATACCCATATCACCGTTAAAGACACCGGTCCCTTTATCGAGCGCCAGTCCGTACTTTCCGGTCACTTCCCATTCCAGCTGATAATTGTTTTTGATCTGCATGACCTTATCCCCTTCACGGAGGATACCGCCTTTAAACTCCCGCTCTTTTTTCTTAGGATCCGGCGGATTCAAATACTGCTGGAGGACTACATTTAACCTTTCCACGCCCAGTTCACCCTTACGCATCGGAGTCATCACCTGAATCTCATAAGGTTTGGCCTGCACATAACCCGGCAGTTTATCACGGATCAGAAGGACCATGACGCCCAGGATCTGCTGGACATCGTATCGCTTCAGACAGAAAAAGCCTTTGCTCTTGTTATCCAATGAGACGGGTTTACCCTCATTGATCAGATGGGCATTTCGGATAATATCGCTCTCCAGTGCCTGACGGAAAATCTTGGTCAGTCGGACGACACTGAAACACTCGGATTCAATGATATCCTTGAGCACGTTGCCCGGACCCACACTCGGCAGCTGATTCACATCACCGACCATGATCAGACGGGTGCCCACAGCCACAGCCTTTAAGAGGGCATTGAAGAGGTGGATATCCACCATGGACATCTCATCGATGATCACCACATCCGTCTCCAGAGGGTTCTCTTCATTGCGCTCAAAGCGGGTTGGGAGGGCCATGCCGCTGTCATCTTCCGGTCCACCGCCCACTTCCAGCAGACGGTGAATGGTCTGGGCTTCCCAGCCGGTCGCCTCTGACATTCGCTTGGCCGCACGTCCTGTCGGCGCAGCCAGACGCATCTCCAGGCCTTCGTATTCAAAGTATTTAATGATCGCATTGATCGTGGTCGTCTTACCTGTACCCGGTCCACTACTGATGAGCAGGGCGCCGTTGGATGCCGCCTGATGCACCGCCTCGATCTGATGGTCGTCCAGGGTGATCTCTTCGTTCTTCTGAATGCGTTTCAGCATCCGATTCATTTTCGGGAGATCCACTTCATAACCTATATTCAGCCGGCTCAGCATACCGGCCGTCTCCAGTTCCAGATGATAATAGCGTGTGCCGTAGACCACCTGACGATCATCGATCTTCTTGACGATGATCTTACGGTCCATCTGAAGCCCCTGGAGCATTTCCTCCACAGCCTCAGGTTCTACCTCCAGCACCTGCGCTGTCTTTTCCACCAGCAGGTCCAGGGGGATATACGTATGGCCGGACAGGGTGCCCTGCTGCAGCATATAGATAATGCCGCTTCGGATTCTGAAATCCGAATGGGAACCGATGCCGGCCTTCTTTGCTATTTCATCTGCCAGTTTGAAGCCGATGCCATTCATATCTTCCGCCAGCCTGTAAGGGTTTTCGCGGATGATCTGATAGAGTTCATCGCCATACTGTTTATAGATTCGCACGGCCAGATGGAGGGTGATGCCGAGTTTGCCCAGAAACATCATTGCCTGGCGCATATCCTGTTTCTCATGAAACTGCTGATAAATCTCCTGAGCCTTGCGCTCGCTGATACCTTTGATCTCAGCCAGCCGCTCCGGCTCTTCCTCGATGATCCTGAACGTCTCTTTTTTAAAACGGCTGACGATCCTTGCCGCCAGCGCCGCTCCGACACCTTTGACTGCGCCGGAACCAAGATAACGTTCAATGGAATACTCATCATCGGGCGTCTCCACAGACATGCTCTGTATATTGAACTGCCTGCCGTAGACCGGGTGATCGATATAGTCACCCTCAGCTCTCAGATATTCACCTTCATCAATGGCTGCCACTGTGCCTGTGCATACCACTTCCGTGCCCTGACACATCAGAGAGAATACGGTATAACCATTATCTTCATTGTGGTACACGATGTGCTCCACAAGTCCCTGTATACTCTCCATATTTCTCCTTAGTTCTTTGCCTGTTTTCCTTCAAGGAATTCTGTATATCGGCCTGTACCGATCGCTACAACAGAGACAGGATCATCCACAGTCACTGTGCGGATACCTGTCATTTCTTCGATCAGCTCGTCCATACCATAGATCTGGCTGCCACCGCCGGTAAGAAGGATACCTCTGTTGGCGATATCTGCTGCCAGTTCAGGCGGTGTCTCTTCCAGCACCTGATGGACTGCTTCCAGAATGCGGGCTGTATTGGACTTAAAGGCTGTCTGTGTCTCCTCACTGCTGACTTCCACTGTCTTTGGAAGACCGGTCATCAGATCACGGCCCTTTACGTGAAGGACGAGTGGTGTGACTCTTGCTGCCACGGAACCAATTCGGATCTTCACTTCTTCCGCTGTACGCTCACCGATCAGAAGCTTATGCTCTCTGCGAAGGTAACGGATGATCGCTTCATCAAAGTTGTCACCGGCGATCTTTAATGAACGGCTGATAACGGTATCTCCAAGGGAGATAACAGCGATATCTGTTGTGCCGCCGCCAATATCGACGATCATGTTGCCGCATGGTCTGGAAATATCGATACCGACACCGAGCGCTGCCGCAATCGGTTCGTCGATAACAACGACATCACGGGCACCCGCCTCGAGTGTTGCCTGCCATACTGCATTCTTCTCAACTTCTGTGACACCACAAGGGACACCCACACAGACTTTTGGTCTTTTCAGTGTTTTTCTTCCCATTGCTTTCTGTATAAAATAACGCAGCATTTTCTCTGTGATCGTCAGATCAGAGATGACGCCCTGTCTGAGAGGGCGAACCGCTGCCACATTGCCCGGTGTACGACCCATCATCATACGCGCCTCTTCACCGATTGCAATGATCTCATTTGTATCTTTATCATAAGCCACGACGGATGGCTCTTTTAAAACAACGCCCTTGCCCTTGACATAGACAAGTACGCTGGATGTTCCTAAATCAATTCCGATATCTGAACCTGCCATAAATTACCCCTTTCTATAGGAATCTGCCTTATCTTTTATCTTACCATCACTGGCAGGGCAAAGTAAAGGGACTGCCCTCATTTTGTTGCAGGCAATCCCTTTCTTTGGCGTGTGCCGGTGTTTTAATCTTCTGTAAAAAGATGGGCACGATGATCAAAATAGATCTTGTTCAGAATGATCATCACAACTGAGCTGACCAGAGATGAGATCGTCATCGTATCAAACATCAGCTTCGGATCTGTTCCTGTGACCACAGTTGCGATTATCGTATATAAGAGTCCAATACATGCAGAGATCGCATAGAGCATAAGCAGATGTTTCGGACCTTTTCTTTTGTATTTTAAGAGCATGTGTCTGACATAGTAAGCGTAGATACCAAACAGGATGGTGACCAGGCCATAGGCAATGTCCACACCTTTAAAGATCGGATAAACTTCATATACCTGACGGGCTACTTCCGGTGTACCGTAATTATAACCCATGATACTGGCAATACCCGTGAACACATTCATGACGGCTGTCAGAAGAAGGGAGATCCTTGTCAGGAACCAGTACCATTTCATTGGCATATCGTTTTGTCTTCTCTGTCTCTTCGGGCGGGTGTATTCATTCTGCCATTCGTAGGCAGTATTCCCGTCCTCTTCATTATTCTGTCTTTCCCAGATGTCGTTTTCTTTTGTATCCGGAGTTTCTTCCTGAAAACGGCCTGAATAAGACGCATCGATCACTGCCCCGCAGGCAGGACATCGGGTAGCATCGCTGAGAAGCAGCTGATTACATTCAGGACAACGCATATTTATTCCTCCGCTTATCGTAGATTAGTTGAATTTAAAGATCTTCTGTGCAACATGATAACCGATGACTGCGATCTTTCTTGAGATCTGGCCGATCGGATTGCTGACAATACCTCTGATACCGTAGCGAACTTTTCTGTACATAACAGGGTCTGTCTCCTTGAAATAAGCCCAAAGCTCACGGCGCTTTTCAAGATTCTCAGGTGTACCGGAGATCAGAAGCATAATGGATGTGACCAGACAGATCATCGCCAGGTAGCTCAGCATGTAGCGGGAGAGACGTTTACTCTTTACGTCTGCAGGCAGGGAGTAAGCATCGATCATCAGCTTATTGACACGGATCTGCTGATCGATTCTGCTGATCATGACCTGTTCGTTCACGGACTGATCCTGTCTGCCGATAAAGTATCTGTAAAGGTCCATATCGAGATAGTAGAGGGTCTTTACATATGGCAGAGGGATATAAACAAAGAGATTATCCACATAAAATGTGTGCTCCGGAAGAATAAGTCCACTCTCTTTTAATATCTTTGTTCTGTAAATAACCGAATGCATGAGCAGGTTCTGGTCCGGTCTGAAACGACGGACATCATCCCATCTGAAGATACGCTCCTCAGGAAGGACGTTTGTATAGCTGACTGCATGGGATGTGCCATCAGCCACATGTTCATACACATAGTTGGCAATAAAGAGATCCACTCTCTGACGTTCCTGTCTGAACTTTTTCAGACGATCCAGAACAACCAGATAACTCTCCTCATCAAACCAGTCATCGGAATCGACAACCTTGAAATACATTCCGGTCGCATTTCTAAGGCCTGTGTTGCAGGCACCGCCGTGACCGGCATTTTCCTGATGGATCGCGCGGCAGATCGTTGGGTACTTGGCTTCGTACTCATCTGCAATGGCTGCTGTGCCATCTTTGGAACCATCATTGACAATTAAAATTTCCACATCTTCGCCACCCGGCAGCAGGGAATCGATACACTTGCGCATATAGGCTTCCGAGTTGTAACATGGAACGGCAAAAGATAAAATCTTTTTCAAATTGATTACCTCCAGGTGCAGACTGTATTCTGCACTTCTAAATACTTCCTGTTAATCATAACAGGGAATTTCTGAATTGACTATAGCCAAAACTTAAGATTTTGTGAAGATTCTGTGAGCATTTCCCCACAGGCTCTGTCCTTTTATTCTTTGATTTTTCGAAGCCACTGCTTCATTTCAGCCTCATAACCGAGATCACCCGGTTCGTAGAAAACTTCCTCTTTACATGCATCCGGCAGATACTGCTGGTGTGCGTAGTGGTTTGGATAATCATGCGCATACATGTAGCCGATGCCATGTCCCAGTTTGGCAGCACCGCCATAGTGGGCATCCTGAAGATAGGCAGGAATCTGAGCCGGCGGATGATTTCTGACATAGTCCATGGCTCTGTCGATGGCCATGATCGCCGCATTGCTCTTTGGCGCGCAGGCTACATAAGTCGCCGCCTGTGCCAGTGTGATCCGAGCTTCCGGCATACCGAGACGTTCCACAGCCAGAGCGGCACTTGTTGCCACCTGCAGGGCCATCGGATCTGCATTGCCCACATCTTCCGATGCACAGATCATAATACGTCTGGCAATAAAGGCAGGCTCTTCTCCCGCATACAGCATTCTGGCCAGATAATAAACCGCTGCATCCGGATCAGAACCGCGCATACTTTTGATAAATGCTGAGATCGTATCGTAATGATTGTCGCCCGTCTTATCATAGCGCATAACCCGTTTCTGGATACACTCCGAAGCTACCTCTGTTGTGATATAGATCTTACCATCCTCAGAAGGCGCCGTCGTCAGAACACCCAGTTCCACCGCATTCAGTGCCATTCGCGCGTCACCGCCGGAAAGGTCTGCCAGGAATTCCAGTGCATCTTCAGTGATCTCCGCATTGTAAGCACCCATTCCTTTTTCTTTGTCGTAGACGGCACGGCGGATCAGGACTTTGATGTCCTCCGCTGTCAGTGATTTCAGTTCAAAAATCGTGGATCTGGAAATCAGCGCCCCGTTGACCTCAAAATAAGGATTTTCTGTGGTCGCACCGATCAGAATCACGGTACCATCCTCGACAAAAGGAAGCAGATAGTCCTGCTGTCCTTTATTGAAACGGTGGATCTCATCCACAAACAGGATCGTCTTCTTGCCATACATGCCCATTCTGTCTTTGGCTTCCTTGACCACCTGCTCCATATCTTTCTTGCCTGCAACCGTGGCATTGATCTGGGTAAACGCTGCACTGGTCGTGCCGGCGATCACCTTGGCGATGGTCGTTTTACCTGTTCCCGGAGGACCGTATAAAATGATGGAACTCAGTTTATCTGCACGGATAGCGCGGTAGAGCATCTTATCCTTGCCCAGGATATGCTGCTGACCCACGATCTCATCCAGTTTCTGCGGACGCAGTCTGGATGCAAGTGGAGATTCTTTCTCCATGGTGTCCGCTCTCATAAAGTCAAATAAATCCATAAATACCTCCGGAATCCAAATGGTCTAAAGATAATTTTACCATATTTGGGGGATCCTGACAAACACCAAAAAGCACTCGGGGATGTTTATAAAGCTTTAAGAAATAAACAAAAGCCTCTTCATTGTTTTTTTCGTCCAAGTGATATAAGATATACTTATCCGGTCCGGGCTTTGATCCGTCCGGAAATCTGACAGAAAGGGGACAGCCTATGCCTGGATTTCTGACCCACTACCTGCTTGGCATGGAATCATGTGATGCCTTATCAGACAACTATATACAGAACCTGATCAGATCCAACAATCATGCTTTTCTGATCGGTCTTCAGGGCTCAGACCTGCTCTCTTTCAACCCCCATTCTCTGTCCAAACGCGGTCTTTCCTACCGAACCACCTCCAATTCACTGAGAAACCAGGAATCTGCCGCGCTTTTCTACAACATGCTGGATTACATCCTGAACCTGCACGGTTCAGGCAGGGACGCCTGCATCGCCTACATGGCCGGTTATCTGTGCTTCTATGCCATTGACCAGCTGGCTTCCCCATATATCCTCTACCAGGTATGGCAGGATCTGCCATCCAAGTGCAACGCCAGCCGTATGGCCACACAGAAGCATCTGGTGGAGACCACCATTGACACGATCCTGCTCCGCAACCATTGTCATATGGAACCATCCCAGCTGAACTTTGAAGCATTGACCTTCATTGGCAAGAGCGATCTGGAAGCCATCAGCAAAATGATGCGCTACACCATACAGACCACCTATCACTATCGTATCTCACCGTCTGAGCTGGCCAACGGCCTTCGCAACCTCAGACGTATGAATATTTATCTCGAACCGGATTCCAAGATCAAACGTATCATCTGCAAGACCCTGGTCAAGACCTCCTCTTCCCTGCCGATCTATCAGAAAAAGATCTATGAAGATTTCCTTCAGGACAAGCAGGGCTATATGAACGAAGAAGAACACCCATGGTACCCTTACCCTGGCTGTCCGCAGGCATGCAGCCTTTCTTTTGAAGAGATCTTTACCCAGAGCCTCATCTCCAGCCGCAGTCTTCTGGAAGATCTGGACAGTTGTCTGGCCTGGGGCATGGATTCCGAAGCACTCATCAGCGACATTATCAATCTTTCCGCATATTAAAAAACCTGTCTGAAAACAGGCAAGACCAAACCCCTCAGCGCTCACAGAGACGTAAACGCCGAGGGGTTTGATCTTACCTATACTTATAACAGGTCATACGACACCGGACAAAAGAGTATCCAGTGCCACAGCACTGCTCGTATGCAGTCTTTCTACTTGTATACCGTTTTTCCGGGCGACATCCACAGCCGTTTTGACCATTTTGTGAGAAACCGTATTGGTAAACAAAACGATCAGTCCCGGATTGCCGATCTGCTTTTTAAAACAGCCGCTTTCTTTGATAAATACTTTGGCTTTGCATCCGTGCTCTTTACATATTTTCTCATATTGGCAAGCCATACACTCATTCCCACCTATAATTACGACCGACATCGTCGATGCCCCCCTTTATCCTGTCAATTTTTCCAGATTGCATCCGGATTTCCACAAACTGCAATAGGATTCGGTGCAGCGCTTATATTTTTGGAATAAAGCACATGCATACTTCTCATCATCATATACTTTCCACAACCCACTGACTTTATAATTCTGTGCCTTATTCCTGATAAATCCGTCAACATCTGCCGGTGGATATCCAATGAAGAGGCCGATTTCATGAGGAAATGTGTCTATTTCTGAAAAACGACGAACCAGTGCTGTAATACACTCTCCATATGATCTGCATGAATAGCCGCATTCCTCCAGGATACTTGAAGCAAGAGGCTTATTCAGATCTTCTTTTAATTGATCAGGCCGGAAAAGCCAGAGTAAAACGCGGTTATTGCAGAACCTTAAAGGCAGCAAACATAAACCTTTCCTCACGTATTTCTGGTTAAATCTTCGAATTTCGTGAGTAATCTCTCTCCGGTTTGTATAGGGGCAAGGGAACAAGCTTCCTGTTTTCATACCTGCCAACGTCGGCGCACATTGATAAACGATTAATTCTTCACTCATGCTTGATCTCCATCTTTTTTTTCAATAAGGCATTCAGTTTACACGCAGGCAGCTCTGCTAAATAGGCACAGACTGCCGGTGAGACTGCATCACTGCCATCATTATCTTCCATCAGCAATTCGCAGACAACCTTGTAACACATCTCATACTGCTGTGCCACTTGCAGTCCGCTCCAGGTAAAAGTCGGAACCATTCGTTTCCTGTAATGGATCATTCCTTTCTCGTCAAGAACCTTCATCATCTTGTGGACGCTTGGCTTTGTGCATTCCAATACTTTGGCTAAGTGCACGCAGCCCGGATCTTCTCCACAGTCTATAAGATGTTTCATTGCCAGCAGAAAACGAATAATAGAAGCACTTACGTTTTTTGTATCAGCCATATCACACCTCCGAAACAGAAGAGACCACACGGTATCTCCCCTCTTCCTCCTTTGCCTTATTTCTGATGACAGGAGCCACCCATTGCACAATGGTCACAATGACACCCGCAGGAGGATATTCCCTTCTTTTTCTTGTTTCTCAAACTGGCAATGATAAGTGTTACAAGGCCGATCAGGATAAGGGATACCAAAAGGGTCCCCCAGTTTGCCGCAAACCATTCTGTCATCGTCTCTGCTCCTTTCATACTTCATTATCCTTTATGACTGCGAACGGTTGCCTCACGATACTTTTTGAAGAAAAGCATGTAGATCATGGCAATAAGTGCCACTACTGCACAAACAAAACCGATGATGTTCATATGGCCGGTCAGTGCGCCACCGAACTGGTTGATCATAAGGGCAATCAGGTAGGCAAATCCGCACTGGTAACCAATTGCAAACCATGTCCATTTTGCATTGTTCATCTCACGTTTGATGGCACCGATCGCGGCAAAACATGGTGCGCACAGAAGATTAAATACAAGGAAGGAAAAACCTGTAATGCCGGTAAATGCCTGTCCAAGAGCCTGCCATGTACTAAGTTCTCCACTGCCGTAAAGAATACCCATTGTACCGACAATGTTTTCTTTTGCAACAAGTCCCGTAATGGACGCCACCGCAGCCTGCCAGTTACCCCAGCCAAGTGGTTTGAAGATCCACGCAATCGCATTGCCGATAGCTGCAAGAATGGAAAGATTTAATTCATCTTCCGTCAGCATTCTGAATCCATCTTCTGTGAATCCAAAGTAGCTGGTAAACCATACGGCAATTGTAGAAAGCAGAATGATCGTACCTGCCTTTTTGATAAATGACCAGCCACGTTCCCACATGGAGCGGAGAACATTTCCAATTGTAGGCAGGTGGTAAGCAGGAAGCTCCATAACGAAAGGTGCTGGTTCTCCTGCAAACATTTTTGTTTTCTTCAGCATGATACCGGATGTAATGATTGCTGCCATACCGATAAAATAGGCAGAGGTTGCCACCCAGGCAGAGCCGTCAAAAATGGCGCCTGCGATCATAGCAATGAAAGGAACTTTGGCTCCACAAGGGATGAATGTAGTTGTGATGATCGTCATACGACGATCACGTTCATTTTCAATAGTTCGGCTGGCCATGATACCCGGAACTCCACAGCCGGTTCCGATCAACATCGGAATAAAGGACTTACCGGAGAGGCCGAATTTACGGAACACACGGTCCAGTACAAAAGCAATACGCGCCATATAGCCACACGCTTCAAGGAAAGCCAACAGCAGGAAGAGTACCAGCATCTGTGGCACAAAGCCGAGAACTGCACCGACACCGGCAACAATACCCTCTAAAATCAATCCCTTCAGCCAGTCAGCAGTATGGACAGCATCAAGTCCGTTTTCCACAAGAACAGGAATACCCGGAATCCAGATACCGTAATCTGCAGGATCCGGCTCTTCTCCAATTTCTTCCAGTGTTTTCTTTGCAGCCTCGTAATCTTCAAGCCTTGCTGTTTCTTCAGAGAGTTCCAGCGTTTCTTCATCCTCTATCATATAGGTGAATTCACCGGAAGGTGCAAAACCATTTTCTTCTACATAAGTATCGTATCCGCAGACGATCATATCTGCTTCTGCGTAGCTTTCTGCGATTTCTGCGTAACCGCCATCGCTTCCAAGATGGAAACCATCACCAAAAATATTGTCATTGGTAAAATCGGTTGCTGCAGCACCTATGCCAACCATGGAAATCCAGTAAACAAGGAACATGATGGCTGCAAAAATCGGAAGACCCAGCCAGCGATTGGTAACAATCCTATCGATTTGATCGGAGTTTGACAGCTTCCCTGCATTTTTCTTCTTATAACAGCTTTTCAGAATGTCTGCGATATACACATAACGTTCGTTTGTGATAATACTTTCTGCTTCGTCGTCCAACTCTGTTTCCGCTGCACAAATGTCGCTTTCAATATGTGACAGGATTTCAGAAGAAATATTCAACTTCTCAAGAACTTTATCGTCCCTTTCGAACACCTTGATGGCATACCAGCGCTGCTGTTCCTCCGGCAGGTCATGTACAATGGCTTCCTCTATATGCGCAATGGCGTGTTCAACCGGACCGGAAAAGGTATGCATTGGAATGGTCTTTCCTGTTTTCGCAGCATTGACAGCCGCTTCTGCAGCCGCCATGACACCGATCCCCTTAAGAGCGGAGATTTCAACAACCTCACAGCCAAAACATCCGGAAAGAGCCTCAATATTGATCATATCACCGTTTTTTCGAACGATATCGATCATGTTGACCGCAAGTACAACCGGGATACCAAGCTCGGTAAGTTGTGTTGTCAGATAAAGATTTCTTTCAAGATTGGTAC
>JAZUHQ010000315.1:0-2209 GCA_045641805.1 Lachnospiraceae bacterium | reverse complement strand
CCACCTTCAGATCGGAACCGTAACGTACTCTTGTATAATAATTGATCTGACTGCCCTCTGAATCGGTCAGAAGGATACGCAGCACATACTGCCTGTTGGAGTAAAGATTGCCGTCAAATCCGATCTTCATCTGGATCTGGGCATCATTTCTTTCAAGATCGGTACATTCGCCGGATAAGATCTGCTGCGTGTACTGATCATTGTAGAGTTCATAGGCGGCAGAGACCACGCTGTAGTTGTTCTCACGCACGACCAGGTTGATGGTCTTACTGTCTGTCACCGGTGTCAGTGTATCCCTGATATAACCGGCATCCACATCCTGGGTATAGCCGTGCATCTCATTGATGTTGTGACCACCGGCGCGGACATACACTACCGGCAGTCCGGCTTCCGAACTCTTTAATGAACCGGCCGCTTTGCCTCTGTTGAGGATCGCACTGAAGGCGAACAGACAGATGACAAAAACGATCAGATAAAAAAGAACGATTTTAATTGCTTGTTTAATACTATTCACTGTCAGTCTCCTTTTCAGGCATTTCAAACAGTCTGTCCAGTGTCAGGCGACCGCCAAGGAAATCTCTGCAGGCCAGATAGCTCTGCAGCTTCTGCTGTTTGGCTGAAGCCGGCATCATCTTGTGCTGCTTCACCGCACGGATCAGGATATTCTTTGGGGTATGCTCCATATCAATGAACTCCATCAGCTGGACCTTGTAACCCTTGATCTCAAGAAGCTGTCCGCGAAGGGCATCTGTCATGAGGGCTGCCGTTCTTTCCTGAATCAGGCCATACTTGAAGGCACCGGCCAGTGGTCCGCCTTCGATCTTGCGGTTGAGCTCATGCTGGCAGCAAGGGACGGAGAGGATGACCCCTGCCTTCCAGCCTACTGCTTTATGGATGGCAAAATCGGTCGCTGTATCGCAGGCATGGAGGGTAACGACCATATCGACCGCATCCACACCTTCAAAATCCTTGATATCTCCGCAGAGGAAGGTCAGTCCTTCATAGCCATAACTTTCAGCCAGGCAATTGCAATGCGCGATCACAGCCTCTTTCAGGTCCAGGCCGATCACTCTCAGATCATAGTGTTTCAGCACTTTCAGATAGTAGTACATGGCAAAAGTCAGATAGGACTTGCCGCAGCCGAAATCGATAATGGTGACGGTTCTGTCTGTAGGCAGTTCAGGAAGGATATCCTCAATAAATTCAAGGAAACGATTGATCTGTCTGTATTTATCATACTTGGTTCTCACGATCTTGCCGGTCTCTGTCATGACGCCGAGATCGATCATAAATGGCACCGGAATGCCTTCTTCAAGAATGTACTGCTTTTCACGGTTATGGGACTGCACCTGTGCCGGACCATTGTCTGCCTTCTTGGATTTGATGGTCGCCTTTCCCTTCTTGCTGACAAGCACGGTCACATTTCGGTCTGTCATGCGGATCTGGACCTGTTTATAACCCAGGATCAGCTCCGGCAGCATCGCCTTGAGCGCTTCTCCCTCCAGGTTCTCGTGGAATACCTGTTTTTCAGTATGTCTTGCCACCTGAAAGAGCAGCTGATTCTTGATGGAAACCGGACGGATCCGGACACGGAGCACGTCACCGCTCTTGGCACCGCTGATCACAAGATCCAGCAGTTTTTCACCGATCACGTCCTCCATCAATGCTTTTAATTCTTCCATTGTTGTTAAGTCTTCTTTCTATCTAAAACCAAATGTGTCATTCGTTTGTATTATCCGGGAAAGGGATGTCGCACGCTCGCAACGCGCAAAACCCCACAATATCCCTTATACAATAGTAACACAAAGGCCATCGTCTGTAAATTCTCCTATCTATTTTTCGTCAGCTGTTGTATAATATAGAGGTATGTATTCTGCTGTTTTATATGAGATTTTTCACCAAACAGCGGTCTATGAAAGGAACACAGATTCCTATACGAATACTACCCATATTTCAGGAGGGACATATGGCAGCATTAATTGTCAAAGAAGAAGCAATGAAAGTGCGTCCTCGTTACGCCGGTATTCTTCTTCATCCAACATCATTTCCAAGTGCGTACGGCATCGGCGATCTCGGCAAGGGTGCCTACGATTTTATTGATTTCCTTGAAAAATCCGGTATCACCATGTGGCAGTGTCTGCCACTGGGCCCAACAGGCTACGGTGATTCCCCTTACCAGGCCTTCTCTTCCTTTGCAGGCCAGCCTCTG
>JAZUHQ010000314.1:0-4421 GCA_045641805.1 Lachnospiraceae bacterium | reverse complement strand
CGATACCGTCAGCGGACCATCCATGCTCGCATAGTCTGCCAGCGAGAGGCTGTAGGGTGTATGCATCTCGGTGGTGATCGTGATGGGGTACTTCTGGGCTGATACTGTAATTGACAGTATGGCCAGAAGAAGGATGGTTGTAATATGACGGAACTGGCGAAGACGCATGTCGGACTGTTACTTGTCTGTATCGAATATCAACTCATAGTCAGGATTCTTATCCAGCCATTGACGTACGGTTAGAAGGGCCTCTTCGTATTCCTTGTCGGATCCCAGCATACCTAATCGGTCGAATTTAACAGGGAAGTCTTTTATTACGGGACCGACTATTTCCATAAGTCGATATCCACAGTCTATCTTGGTTGATATATCAGGATTTGCGCTTTCACACTTCAGGTCTTTATTCTTCAGCACATCCACACATAAATTAATCAGAGACGGCTGTCGAGTAAAAACTAGATCCTTCGCCATTTCTATTACCACGAAAGGATTACCGGCACGTTCAATCTTACCAGTTATCCATTGAGTTGCAGGGGTATAATCTAGTCTGGCGAGACAAATGGAGATTTCCCATTTCTTCTGAATCTTAAGACTTCCTGAATGGAAAGCCTGAGACAGCGCAATTGTGCCTATTCCTTTTTCAGCTGCCATTCTGGCGACTTTGACATAGTTATAGTGCCTGACATCGAGCAGAAAACTATTCAGTGTGTCGGCTGCTTCTTTAGAGAAATCATCTGGGGAGAACTTTGCAAGGTATCTATTTGCCACAGTAGCAGTGGAGTTTCCTTCGTGATTCAGCGACTTTGTAAGTAATTCTACTACGCGTCTTCTGGAATTGATGTCTGTACTATTCAAAGCGGCCAGACTCATCACAGCGACAGCTTCGGAAGACACGCCGTCGATGGGATCAGCCAGAAATCGCACAGCTTCATTTATCACTATGGACACATCTCTGTCTTTCCATGAATGATCCGGAGTCGCAATGTTGCTTCCTCCATGAGCCTTCACTTCATCCAAATATGAATTTTGCTGAGCAAGAGAAAAGGTGCTTGCACATAATGCCCAAAAAGCAAACGATAGAATTCTATTCATATGAACGAAAAAATGGTTTGTCGTCGCAAATATAGAATAAAATAATCAAGGATAGCACGCTATGGTCTTGTAATGTCGTAAACATCATATTCTGAAACAACAGACAGTACGGAGAAGACTCGAGGAGCACCTTATGTGCACTCGGGGAGCACTCGGCTTGGTCGCAATTTTTTTTATAGTATTGAAACGGAGAGCTCTTAGATATGGCATCTTTAAGAACGGGGAGAGAGAGGGGGCTCGGTATTTTCCAAAAATATAAAGATAATTTGTTGGAATTGTTAATAGGAACAATTATATTTGTCATGATGTAAGAATGTTACCTTAACAACAGCATTCAAATCCTTATGCGCGTTTTATTATTGCTCGTCATAATTTCAGTACTGACTTGTGTTTGTCAAGCACAGGATTATGTGATGAAAAGTTCGACACGCAACGGAATTATTTATCTCCGTTGGGCTCCGACTAACTATAAGGCTTGGAGACTTGGCATCGAATATGGATATATAGTAGAGAGGTATACTATATTGCGCGACAGCGTGTTTCCAGATGATTTTTCCAGGAAAGTTCTCACCCAACAGCCGATTATGCTTGCGAATTTAGAGGATTGGGAAGCTAATTCAGACAATGACGATATGGTAGCCATGGCTGCGCAGTGTATCTTTGACACTCTTGAAGTTCCACATACAGCTGTCGATATATATAGGCATCATACGGCGAAGCAACAGCGATTTTCGTTGGCTCTATATGCTGCAGATGTGTCTCCGCTTGTTGCTGACATGTCGGCTCTGTTCTACCAGGATAAGAGTGCAGACGAGAGAGAAAAATATCTCTACATGGTCCATGTTGCTGCTCCCGACAGTTTAGCTACAGATACGGCATACACCTTCATAGGTTCAGCACATGATACAGAACTTCCTAGAATACAGAAACCCGAAATCCACAGAGGGGACAAATCGCTCTCTATCGTATGGGACGTCAGACATCTGGACAGATTCTACACAGCGTACATGGTAGAACGCTCTGCGGATGGAGGCAGAACATACAAGTCTGCATCAGATGTTCCTTCCATCCAGTTTTTCCGAGAGGACAATAATCCCAATTGCTTGTCATATACAGACTCTATACCAGACAATAATACAGAGTATTTCTATAGAGTATATGGCATTACTTGTTTTGGTGAGCATAGTGAGCCATCAGAGGCGGTAGGGGCTAAAGGAATGAATATGCTTACTTCTGCCCCAGAACTCACAGAGAAAAAAGTAATAGACAATTCCAAGGTACAGTTAGGTTGGGTAGTAACAGAAAGCAATTCAGATGCGATAGACGGGTTCCGTATCTATCGCAGGAGAGGCCCCAAGGAACACTTCAGGCTAGTCAAGGAGATAAACGATGCTTCGGCCAGACAGTATACAGATATGATGCCGGACATTACCAATTATTATAGGATATCTGCATTCAATCAGCATCAGGAACTTATAACACCATATGAAAGCTATGTTCAGCTCACAGACAGTTTTCCTCCTGCTCCACCAGTCAAGTTGTCGGGCACTGTCGACAGCGTGGGTGTAGTTTCGTTGACATGGCAGCACAATACAGAATCGGATCTTGACGGATATCGTGTATATTCAAACAACACGTTGCAGGGAGAATATTCACTTCAGACTCCATCGATTCTAAAAAACAATGCATTCAAGCAGACGATAAATCTCAATACGTTGACGCATACTATCTACTACCACGTTCGTGCGGTAGATGTGAGAGGGAACACCTCCAAACCATCTGAAGTATTGACTCTTGAACGTCCTGACACCATTCCTCCGACTACCCCTAGATTGGAGAAGCCTCGTGGCATCAACGGGCAAGCACATCTCAGGTGGACTAGGAGTTTCAGTGATGATGTAAAGGCATATTTGGTTCTCAGACGCTCATCGGATGGACAAGTAACAGTTATAGATACCATACCATCTGTAACGCATGGGGATGAGATGGACTACATAGATGCATCCGTCCAATATAGTGTTGCATACGACTATGGAATAGAGGCGCTCGACAGGTCCGGCAATCACTCCCGCAATACTGTGTGGAGAAGACTGGAAATGAGAGCACCTGCTTCTTTTGCTCCTAAGTTGAATATAAGTTCGTCACTAGGCGAGAATATACTGACAATCAAACTTCCTAAAGACGTTACAGGAAAGACGGCAACACACCTGATAGTATATCGAAAAGTAGACGATGGTGCGATAAGTGCATATGACAAGGTTGATATGACACAGACATATCTGGATAAAAATATAAACATCAATCATAAATACTCGTATTCAGTCCGCCTGATATTCTCCGACGGCAGTGAATCAGGAATGAGTGAAATAATAACCCCTCAGCGATAACTCCGTGGACACCAGAATTGCAGTTATATTATTAGTATTCGCCACAAGATGTCTGTCGGTTTTCTCACAGGATGTTGAACATGTGGTAAAGGCTGACCCTTTACAGATTAGCGGAGGCGTTACGAATAGTAACATCTGGACTAGCATCAGTGAAAAGTCTGGATTGGACTATTCTCTCTACATGTCGGGCAACATCAACTTCAACATTGTCAGTCTTGTAGATGTGCCAGTCAGCTTCGCGTATACCAATAAGGAATTTACAAAGGCGTGTAGCAGTCCGTTTAATCGTCTTTCGCTTGCACCGCAATATAAATGGATCAAGGCGTACATTGGATACGGCTCAATGAGTTTCTCTCCATATACCATGTCTGGCAGGGAGTTCATGGGTGGAGGGATAGAGCTGACGCCTCAGGGAGCATGGAAATTCATGGCATTTGGAGGTAGAATGCAAAAGGCAGTACCCGAATCAGAATACACCGATGCCACCCTCAAGATGGTTGGAGGAGGATTTCTCGTCGGATATCAGAAAGAGAGGTTCAATGTAGCCTTTAACTTGCTGAAAGCTAAAGATATTGTCTCTTCATTGCCATATGAAATTAAAGACACTTCTTTCGTTGCCCCCCGAGACAATATTGCAGGAAGCATATCTGGCAAAGTTTCTATCACGGACAATCTCTCTTTATCAGGAGAAATAGCATTGAGTTGCATTAATAACAACACAGAACTTGATTCCATTAAAGGTTCATGGTTGTTTGACGACACGGGAGATGTAATAAAGTACAGGGCTGGCAAAGCAGCATTGACATACAACATTCCAATCGGTTCGATAGGTTTGATATACGAAAGAGTCGACCCAAATTACACAACTCTCGGCACATATTACAATACAAGTGACTTCGAGAACATGGGTCTCAGTACACAAATACAGATAACAGATAAAGT
>JAZUHQ010000313.1:0-3711 GCA_045641805.1 Lachnospiraceae bacterium | reverse complement strand
GGCGTACATCTATGTGCGCCCCTTTTTTAGGGAGACGGTTATCCTATGAAAAACAAAAAGTATATTTATCTGATCGCCTTGGTGCCATTCCTTATTGTGGCATTGATGTATGAGATCGTTCCGTTATTGACAGTTATCAGTAACAGCTTCCATCCGGATCAGGGCGGCGGCTTTACACTTGAGAACTACCAGGCAGTTTTCTCTAAACTGCTCTACAAGAAAGCAATCATCAACTCAGTTAAGATCTCCTTGTTATCTGCGATCGCAGGTATTATCATTGCTTTCCTTGGTGCCAAATCTGCCAATTCCGTAAGCGGCAGAATGAAAGGCGTCTTCATGACCATCCTGAACATGGTTTCCAACTTCGCAGGTATTCCTCTTGCTTTTGCTTACATGATCCTGCTTGGTAATGCCGGTATTATGGTTCAGATCGGTCGTACCTATGGTATTGAAGCCCTTTCCAACTTCAATCTGTATACAACGAACGGCATGGCCCTCGTTTATGTATATTTCCAGATTCCACTGTCCACACTGCTTCTGATCCCTGCATTTGCCGGTGTCAGAAAAGAATGGAAGGAAGCCAACAACCTGCTTGGCGGTAATTCCATCGACTTCTGGACAAAGGTTGGTATCCCTGTACTGATGCCTAGTATCATGAGTACCTTCAGCGTACTGTTCGCCAATGCGCTGGCAGCTTATGCAACGGTTTACGCACTGATGATGGACTCCATCGCACTTCTTCCTGTTCAGATCTCCGGCAGCTTCGTCGGTGAAGTTACGATCAAGAAGGGTCTCGGTGGTGCCTTATCCGTTACCATGATGGTTGTCATGATCATTGCGATCCTGATCACCAACATGATCAGTAAGCAGTTCCAGAAAGGGGAGAGACGATAATGAAAAAGAAAAATATCAGTTCCGTTATTATTATTATCGCCGTTCTCATTTATCTTCTGATTCCACTGATCGTATCCATCGTGTATTCCCTCTTCTCCAACTGGACCGGTATCGTTCCAAAGGGATTTACCGTGGCGACCTATGTGAACCTGTTTAAAGACAAAGCCTTCCTGCTGAGTCTTGGACGAACGGTTGTGATCTGTATCATTCCGATCGTGCTGACGATCCTTCTGGTGCTTCTGGCACTCTTCGTAACAGCCATCTATTTCCCAAGACTTGAGAAATATGTACAGATCATCTGTATGATCCCATATACGATTCAGGGTGTTATTCTCTCTGTATCCATCCTGTCCTTATATGTCAGCAATAAAACGATCCTGGGTAACCGTATCGTGATGCTGATCGGTGCTTATTGTATTATTATCCTTCCGTATATCTACAACGGTATCCGAAATGGTATGCGTGCCGTCAACATGCCGGTCCTGATCGAAGCGGCTGAGATGCTTGGCTGTTCCAAGATCTACGCCTTCTTCAGAATCATTGTTCCGAACATTCTGTCTGCGATCATCGTTTCCTCACTTCTTGCCGTTGGTATTATCTTCGGTGACTACGTTCTTGACCGAAACCTTGCAGGTTCTCAGTTCCCGAACGTACAGATCTATCTGTACCAGGCAATGAAGTCCGACAGTATGAAGTCCAGTGCGGTATTCTGTGTCATCATGGGTGTGACATTTATCATTTCCGCAATCGTTCTTTATCTGCAGAGTCGTGAAGGCAAGCATGACAATAAGAAGAAATAGAGAGGTAGAAATCCATGTCATATATTCGTTTTGAAAATTTACATAAGAGCTTCGGACAGCATGAAGTCCTGAAAGATATCAATCTTGAAATTGAAAAAGGCAAACTGGTGACACTGCTGGGTCCTTCCGGCTGTGGTAAGAGTACCCTGCTCCGTTGTCTGGCAGGTCTTGAAACAGTTACCAGCGGTAAGGTATTTCTGGATGGCAAGGATATCACAGATGTGAATCCTAAGGACCGTGGTATCGGTATGGTCTTCCAGCAGTATTCCCTCTTCCCTAACATGACCGTTGAGCAGAACGTGGCTTTCGGTTTAAAGATGAAGAAGGCTGATAAAGCGACCATCGCCAAGAAATGTGATGAGATGATCGAGATCGTTGGTCTTGCGGATAAGAAGAAACACTATCCATCCCAGTTATCCGGTGGTCAGCAGCAGAGAGCTGCCCTTGCAAGAGCGATCGTGACAGAGCCTAAGGTTCTGCTTCTGGATGAGCCATTATCCGCAATCGATGCCCTCCTTCGTCATTCCCTCCAGATCGAGATCCGTCGTATCCAGCAGGAACTTGATATCACAGCCATCTTCGTTACGCATGACCAGGATGAGGCCATGGTTATGTCCGATGAGATCCATCTGATGTACCAGGGCAAGATCGAGCAGTCCGCAAAACCGATCGATCTTTACACAAAGCCTGTTTCCAAGTTCGTAGCATCCTTCATTGGCCACTACAACGTTCTTTCCGCAGAGGATATCCAGAAGGTATTCGGTGAGAAGCCGGATTGCGACAGCGTTGCTTTCAGACCTGAGATCATCAAGATCAGCACCTCCCCAATCGCTGAGGATGGCGCTTACCAGGTAAAGGGTAAAGTGGCCGTCAGCCTGCCTCATGGTAACATTCTTCGTTACGGCGTGGACTGTGGCGGTACACAGATCGACGTTGACGTTCTCTTTGGTGATGCAGAGCTCTTCAACAATGGGGATGAAGTTTATCTTTCCATCAAGAAAGATGAATGCATTTACCTTTAAAGAAATCGAGGTAGATAAAATATGTCATTAAGTTTTGGACATAGAGGTTTTTCCGGTGAGTATCCGGAGAATACACTGATCGCCTTTGCAAAGGCTGTAGAGTGTGGTGCGGACGGCATCGAGTTGGATGTCCATCTGACCAAAGATGGTGAAGTGGTCATTATTCATGATGAGCTTCTGGACCGTACAACAGACGGCAAGGGTCTTGTCTGTGAGCATACACTGGTAGAACTCAAGGCGCTGGATGCATCTTATATCTATGGTGACAAGGTGGGCCGTCAGGAGATCCCAACACTCAGAGAGTACTTTGAACTGATCCACGATGCCGATATCCAGACCAATATCGAGCTCAAGACAGGTGTGATCTGGTATCCGGGTATCGAGGAAAAAGTCCTGAAACTGATCGATGAGTTTGGTGAGAGAGAGCGTATCATCATCTCTTCCTTCAATCACTACTCAGTCATGAGAATGAAGGAACTGGCACCGGATATGCGATATGGTTTCCTTGAGGAAAGCTGTATCATCGATATGGCAGAGTATGGAGCCAAACACGGTGTGGATGCCCTCCATCCATTCTTCTACACGATCAACGAAGACTATATGAAGGCGGCTAAAGCCCATGGTCAGATGGTCAATGTGTGGACCGTGAATACAGCGGCAGATGTCCGTCACATGGCAGAGCTTGGCGTGGACTGCATCATCGGCAACTTCCCTGACATGTGTCTGGAAGAACTGAAGAAGATGGGTAAACACGGTCTGTAAAAACAACGAAATAATCTTTTGTAAAAACGTGCCCTCGGGCACGTTTTTCTTGTTTGAACCCCTTGAATTTGGTATACTTGGTATATGATTGCTAATAATAGGCTTACTATGCACATTTTGCAGAAAATGCCATGAATTCAGGCAAAAACAGTAATTGAAGGACGAAGAAATGCGGGATGATTCAACGATCATCAGTGTGGCAATCGACGTGGGAACGTCTACGACACAGGTGG
>JAZUHQ010000312.1:0-3582 GCA_045641805.1 Lachnospiraceae bacterium | reverse complement strand
CATCCGTGGATGCGGTCGGTATGAACTGTGTCTGTGGTGCCCGCCATATGTTAGAACTTGTCCAGCAGCTGGATCATGAAGATATGACCCTGATGCTGATGCCGAATGCCGGTTATCCGGTGGTTGTCGGCAACAGAACTTTTTACGATGGAGATCCATCTTATTATGCGGAACAGATGGCGCAGCTGGCAGCTGAAGGCGCTCGTATTCTGGGTGGCTGCTGTGGTACAACACCGGAACATATCTTAAGGACGGCAGAGGCTTTAAAGGGCGTGATCGGTCTGGAGAGAACCATCTCACGCAGACAGCAGACCAGTGATCAGGTTGATCAGTTTACGAGCCGTTTCTGGGAAAAACTCAAAGCCGGTCAGCGCGTGATCGCGGTTGAGCTGGATCCTCCGATGGATGCATCCGTCGGTAAATTCATGCGAGGAGCCTGGGAACTGAAAGATGCGGGCACTGATATTATTACGATCGCGGACTGTCCGATTGCCAGAGCGCGCATGGACTCCAGCCTTCTGGCCTGCAAGATCAACAGGGAACTGAATCTGGAGGCCCTGCCTCACATGACCTGCCGTGACCGCAATCTGAACGCGACCAAGGGACTCATGCTTGGACTCTATGCAGAAGGTATCCGCAATGTACTATTGGTGACCGGTGATCCGATCCCGTCGGCAGACAGAGATGAAGTTAAGAGTGTCTACCAGTTCAATTCCAGAAAACTGGCAGGTTTTGCTTCCAGTCTGTCTCATCTGGCCTTTCCGGGTGAATTACATCTGTTTGGGGCACTGAACCTGAATGCCCTGAATTTTGATATACAGCTCAAACTGGCCAAAGAAAAGCTTGAAAAGGGCATGATCGGTTTCCTGACTCAGCCGGTGCTGACAGCGCAGGCCTTTGAGAACCTGAAGAAGGCAAGAGAAGAGCTGGATGCCTATATACTGGGCGGCATCATTCCGGTGATCAGTGAACGCAATGCCAGATTCATGGACAGTGAGATCAATGGCATTAAAGTGGATCCGAAGATCGCGGAACTGTATCATGATAAGTCCCGATCCGAGTGTGAGGACCTGGCCTATGAGATTTCCGTAGAGATTGCCAGACAGATCACACCGTATGTGGATGGCTACTATCTGATGACGCCATTTGGCCGTACAGGCCTTATGAGCAGGATCATCGGAGGCATCAAGGGACTTTAAAATCGAATAAGGATATCTTAAAAATCCATGAATAAGAGAGGGCATCTATTGTGACAGATGCCCTTTTTTGATAGAATAAAACTATATTGGGAACCGTTATAATGATGTAAAACCGATGAGAAAGGGGCGGACTATGGAAGAGAAACACAGACAGAAGATGGTGGCACCCATCCTCGTAACTGTGATCATTGTCTTATACTATCTGGTTTATTTTGGTGTGATCATCGCACTGATTCCTTTTCTGCCGCTGAGACTAATCTTAGGCATTATCCCACTGCTGATCGCAGTCGTGATGATCAAGGTTTGCATCGAAAGAATCAGAGAAATCAAGGAGGGCGAAGAAGATGATCTTAGTCAATACTGATTACATTGCCGGTAAAGAACTGGAAATGCTTTCTATCGTGAAAGGCAGCACCATTCAGACAAAAAATCTTGGTAAAGACATTACACAGGGTTTCAAAACACTGGTAGGCGGTGAACTTGTAGGCTATACGGAAATGATGAATGATGCAAGAGCATTAGCGACCAAGCGAATGGTTGCCGAAGCAGAAGCAATGGGGGCAGATGCGATCGTCAATATCCGTTATGCGGCATCTTCTGTTATGCAGGGTGCAGCAGAGGTCATGGCCTACGGTACAGCGGTTAAATTCAGATAGAAGTGTATTGAAGGTGTCCACAAGGGGGGAAGCGTTATGAAAAAATGGAACAAGATGGTGGCTTTGGCCATGATCACGGCAATGCTTCTTGGGGCAGTCGGATGCAGCAGTCCTGCTCAGGCATCCATGCCGGATAAATCCATCCCTCAGGTAGAAGCATCCACTTCTGCAGAAGTGGAAACAGCGTCTGATGAGGCTGATATGCCTGAGATGATTGAGGTGGTTGAGGCAGTCGGTGAAAAACCACAGGCGGAGGTACTGGCTGAGACTGCAGATACAGAATTGCCACTTGTCAGCAGCCAGATGAATAAGACAGTCACTTTTGAAGATGGCAAGAACCGTTATAAGATTCCAAAGATCAATCTGGCGTGTGAAGAGGCACAGGATCTGAATCAGGAGATCTATGATACCTTCTATCCATACTATAAAGAGGCTAAAAAGAGTAAGAGCAGCGGCAATCCTTCTTATGAGGTGACCTGCAGCAAGGTTGATTACACATGGAGTGTCTATGATGATATCCTGACGATCCTGGTCAAGGCATCCATGTATCCATATGGCAGCGGTTATACGGATTACACCGTTTACAATTTCAATCTGGAGACAGAGGAGAAGGCAACACTTTCCGATATCTGCAGTAAGGTCGGCATCAGTAAGTCCACTTACAGATCCAGAGTCAAGAAGGCGATCGGTAACCGTTTCTGCAGAAAGTATAAGGAACCGGTCAAGAGCAAAAAAGTGGACGACTTTACGCTGGAGCAGTTTGAAATGACGGTTTCTGCAAAGAACGTCAAGGCGTGCAGCCCTTATTTTGATGAGGACGGCAATCTCTGGGTAAGAGCATGGATCTATGCACTGGCCGGCGGTGACCGTTATCCTGAGCGTGTGAAAGTGACCGATTATAAGACAAGTACTTACTATGACAAGATGATCGACAAAGTGGCCAACGGATTTGAAGCAACAGCAACACTTGTTGAGCCTAAGGCTTATAAGGGCAGCCCATATACCGTGATCGGGGACAGTAAGAACCCATACCTGGAAACATTCAGAATCGATTGCAATTTCTCCCGTGATCTTTCAAAGATTGAGTATTATTCCATCGACAATCCGGATGCGATCCTGGATAAGAAGCTGAAACAGAAGGATCTGACTTTGATCAAGTCGAGAAGCTTTGCGACATTCGAAGCTTACTATCTCAGATATGAAGTTCCGGAAGTGATTCCGAATCTTCTCATGCGTTTCATCCTCTCCGATGGCACAGCACATGATTTCTATGTGACCTACAATGGCAGAGATGGCGGCGCAACACTGATCAAGATTAAAACGAAGAAATAAGTGACATAATTTAAGGAGGCATATAGTATGAATTTTAATGAACTTGTAGTAAAAAGATATTCCTGTAAAGGTTACAGCGACCGTCAGGTTGAGAAGGCATCTCTGGATGTGATCCTTGAGGCTGGCCGTCAGGCACCGACAGCAAAGAATCTCCAGGAACAGCGTATCTACGTGATTCAGTCTGCAGAAGGTCTTGCAAAGATCGATGAGCTGACACCTTGCCGTTACAATGCACCTACAGTACTGCTCGTTGCATGTGATAACAACAATGTATTCACTTATCCTGGTGATGCAAGAACATCCGGTATTGAGGATGCAACAATTGTAGCAACACACATGATGCTGGCAGCAGCTAGCGAAGGTGTGGACAGCTGCTGGCTCAATTTCTTTGATCC
>JAZUHQ010000311.1:0-3112 GCA_045641805.1 Lachnospiraceae bacterium | reverse complement strand
CCTCACGGAGCTTTGCGGCGATCTCGAGGCCCGTCTCAACGGTACGGGCAATACCGCCCTCTTCCTGAATGCTGATATAATAAACCGGTTTGGATGTCTTGCGCTCAATGGCTGCTCTGTACTCCGCCTCTCTTGTCTTCTCACAGCCAAGGCCGACGATCAGCGCACCATAGACGTTGCCATTGGCGATCATACCGGAGAGGATCTCCAGTGTCACCTCCGTATCCAAGTGATTCTGGGCACAGCCATTCGGATTCTGAAGAAAAGTCAGGCCATGCATACCGGCCACGATCTTTTTGGCCGCCACTTCTGCGCAGAGAACGCCCGGCATAACCACCACATGATTGCGGACACCCACACGGCCGTCCGGTCTTTTGTAGGCTTTCAATGTCTTCATCACAGGCCCTCCTTTGCAAGTTCTGAAGCGATATCGCTCAGGTTGTGGACATGGACATGATCTCCCGGCAGAATATCCCGCAGCGCAAGTCCGATCTCCTCGCCATATTTAAGGACAGACTCCCCTTTGGCTACCGGCTTTACGGCCACTTTATGGTACATGGGAATATCAGACGAAGCCGTCACAATGACTTCACTGCCATCCTTCATATAGGTGACCTTTCCCCCGGCTGTCACAGGTTCTGTCACTGTCACAATGCTGTCTTTTGGGTCAATGATAAATGCATTCATAGTTTTTGCCTCTTTTTCCAAGTCATTCATGGGATACTTTTCATCCCTCATCATCCCAATTTTACCACAAAAGAGACAGTGGTCAAACGACTGATTTCGTGGTATGCTAATCAGTACAGAAATAAAGACGGCTGAGGCAGCATCTTGCGATAAAAACAAAAAACAGGAGTATTTTCATGGAAGAATTATATGCATTAATTGAAGAGAAGATCAAAGCTTCCGGTTATCCGGGCGAGATCGATGGACGTGAATTTTACTATGAAGTGAGTGATGAAGCAGACGAACAGGAAAACGGCACCTTCATCTTCATGATCAAAAAAGAAGAGGACCTCCACTATAAAGGCTGTATGGATATCATGGATGCGGATTTCGACCTCCACTATGTGGACATCCATGCCGGCGACAAAGTCTATCATGTAGACTTCGATGCTTAAGATACTATCGTTACGGATTCCCTCGGGTTTGATGACCCGGGGGATTTTTTATATTCTGGCGATGGCTGATTTCGGATGACATGCACCGGAATCGCCACGCCTTTCATCAGAAAAGAAGCTGACCGGTCCTCGGGACCTATCGTTCGTTTGAGGGCGTAGTAAGACTGGAAAGTTCGGCTCGCATTCAGCACTGGATCTTAAACGATGATCCATGAAAATCGTCTCAAATACAAGTTTTCAGGCGACCATAGTCGATCTTACCGGTCACTTTTCTTGGGATTGCTAAGATGTGATAGACGGCAAAGAGGGATGGGAACAAATGGAGTTTTTCACTGAGGTATTCTTTCACCTGCTCTTCATGAATGCCGGTCTGTCGGTCTGTGCTGAAATAGACGTCCATTCGTTCATCTTCTCCGGTACAGGCAAAATCAGCGCCGGGGAAGGTTTCTTTGAGAAGACTCTCTGCCTCATCAAGGCTGATGCGGTTGCCGAGGATTTTGATAAAACGGTTCTTCCTGCCGGTGATATAGAAAAAACCATCCTGGTCACAATAGGCAAGATCACCTGTTGCCAGTCTTCCCTGTCTCCCATCCCCTTTTGAAAGATGACTTCTCTCTGTGGCATAGCCCATCGTAACGTTAGGGCCGTAATAGATCAGCTCTCCCTTTTCATAAGGCTCCGTGATCCTCTTGCCTTCGGCGTCCTCGATCTGCACACGGCCATATGGGATGGCCAGGCCGATACTGCCCAGCTTTTCCCGGGCACTCTCCCATGGCAGGTAGGTCATTCTGGCGGTTGCCTCGGTCTGTCCGTACATCACAATGAACTGTTTGCCGTTGGCTGCCGCATACTCTGTCATATATTTCTGAATCTCTCTGTCAAGTTTTCCGCCGGCCTGAGTCATATATCTCAGGGACGGAAGGGCCATACGATGGATACGGAGATTTTTCAAAAGCTGGTAGGTATACGGAACACCGCCGAAGCTTGTCGCTGCTTCTGCTTTGAAAAAGTCCCAGAATGCCATCTCCACAAGGGATCTGGATGTCAGCAGAATGCTTGCTCCCATATAGATATGGGTATTGATAATGGAAAGACCATAGGTATAGTGCATCGGCAGTGTGGTGATGGCTCTGTCACTTTCCTGAATCCTGAGGAAATCACAGATGGCTTTTGTATTCATCTCCAGGTTTCTTCGGCTCTGTCTGACCATTTTTGGACTTCCGGTACTGCCGGAGGTACTCAGAAGGAGTGCCAGGTCTTCATGCAGATCGGCGCCATGCTCCTTATTCAGGTCATAAAGGTTGTAGTCAAAGGAGCTGCCCAGCACCTGGCTGCCTGCCGGCAGCTTCCATTCCATATCTTCAGGGGCTGCTACATAGTCCGGCTGGTAAGACCGCATGATCTCATCGCAGGCGGCCTGATCGGCCCGGGCATCCAATAGCATGGGTACCAGACCCTTTCGGAGGGCACAGATATAAAAGAGGACCGATCCGATCGCGTTTCTGGTCAGAATCAGAATAAGGGCATGTTTTTTAAGCCCTGACAGATAAGTCTGCCCGAAACTTCTCGCTTCCCTGTAGGTGATTTTTCTGCCCGCTTCGTCTATCAGCATCCACCTGTCATCAAACTCAGGCTGCCATTCAAAAAACTGCTTGTCCATCCATCATGTCCTATCATTTGGTTAATTGTGTTGCCAGGTTCTGTCCATCCCACATGAGATCCATCTCCAAAGCCTGTCCAAAAGGACAGATTCTGAGAATGCCGCAGAGATTACGTTCCTTTCTGATTGCTTCAATCTCTTCAGAAGGCACACCCAGTAAGCATAAGGTCTGCCACTTCTCATGATCAAAAGCGGAAAGTTCAGAAAGATCCTCCATTTCGTACTCGAGGAAAAGACCACCCATCAGGTGGAAGTCTGCCCACCGATCCGACGGTCTGTCCATGGTCACATGGCAGAGGGAAGCATGTTCTCGCTGTGCCTTGTGAAGGTC
>JAZUHQ010000310.1:0-4889 GCA_045641805.1 Lachnospiraceae bacterium | reverse complement strand
AGAGGAAATGGTCCTTAACGGGGAGGTCGACTGTGGTTTCTTCCTGACCCAGGTCCATTCCAAACTGGAGATTTTTGAACTGATGGAGGAAAAACTGCTGGCGATCGTTCCTTTTGACCACCCGGTGGCCTCGATGGACTACTTCCCTATCGAAGAGATTGGCAGCTACCCTTACATCAGTATGAAATATGATGAGACGACCGGTATCAATGAGATCTTCAAGAAGAAAGGTCTCAAACCGGATACCGCTTTCTGCATGGACAATGACTATGCTGCCATGGCCATGGTCAGCAAGGGGCTTGGTTACTGTATTTTCCCTGAACTCCTGCTCCGCGATAAACCTTACGAACTCAAATGTATGGAGTTCAGTGAACCACAGACACGTGTTGTCAGTGTTGGCACCCGTTCCACCAAAACCTGCTCCAAGGCCTGCCTGAAGTTTATCGAGTATACCAGAAACTGGGTCTATGACAACATCGACAAGTTTACCGCTGAACTGGATTAGGGATCAGGGACTGATACAGTGACGAAATATAATACTAGATGGACAGTGCTTCTTCCATCTCCACATCCATCTCGCTGCTGACAAGGCATCTGACGGAGTCCGAAAGGACGGCATCCAGCACATCCGCCGCTTCATAAAGATCCTGTGGTTTGATGGCCAGCATCTGGCCTCTTGACTGGGCAATTTCTTTGTCATCGATATCACTGAGGATATTGATCTGATCGAGGAAGGCATCGATCTGTGGAGATACAAGCGGTTCCACATCGTTGATCGTACTGATAATGTAGCTATCCAGCGATTTCTGACTATCCGCAATCGCTCTCAGGAAATCCGGCACCTTTTTGAATGTCTCAAAGGAGGCCCGGCTATCCGGATCTCTGTAGGAGAAGAAATCGACATTGCCGGAATCAGCGACCATCATGGCCGCGTCATAGGCACCTCCCTTTACACGGACTTCATTCCAGAGGAAATCCAGGGAGACCAGTTTGGCGATGACACGCCACCCGGAATGGTAGGCATAGCCGTGGCTGCACATGTTGCCGACCTGGGTCGCATAGGAAACGGCGGATGGAATCTTGATAAAGGTATCCGGTGTCGCCGTCACGGTGTGCTCATAAACGATCTCTTTGACCGGACCTTCCGGAAAACAGCGAATCCAGGCTTCTGCCTGGTAAGCCGCTCTCTTTTCAGGAGACTGAGCCTCATCGACAGGCAGCGTCATACCGATCACCATGTGATCCCGGGTAAAGACTTTTTCGGTCAACGTCTTTAACCTGGCCATATAGGCACTGCCTTCTGTCTTCCAGTTTTTGCAGATGGCTTTTAATCGCTCATAAAAGTACATACCACCGGTCTTCTCATTCAGCATGGAGGCCGCCGCAAAACCGGAGGCTGCTTTCAGAATACCCAGCTGATTGCCGCTACCGATCACATCGTTTCTGAGATCCTCAAGGAGCTGGTCCATGATCATGCCGGCATGATCAACCTGTGTGAAATCCGTCTCCTCGATCACTTCTTTCACAAGGCGCATGGCATGCGGGATATTGGCTTTGAGACAGCGGGTTTTGATCATAAGATAAACAGTGGCTTTTAAGCGGTCATGGGTATCTCCGCTGACAAGAAGGTCAAAGGATATGCCACCCAGAAGGTTGGACACATCCGTATTCAGTTCAAGCACACTTCGCTTGGTTGACAGTTCCATATATAAATTCAATGACAGGGCCAGGTCCGTGAGGTCCTCCATAAGGTCCACCGGCACAGGGAAGTAGAGATTCACATAGCAGACACCCGAGATATCCTTGGGGCTGTAGAGGATCCGAATCCCCTCCTGCTCTTCCATGATCATCCCTGTCGGCGCCGGATAAGGATCGATATCCGAAAGGTCCAATGTCGGAAGGCTCGCCAGCTTTTCAGGGCTGTCCTCCTCCGACTGCCAAAGGTCCAGACGTCTGTTGGCCGCGATGATCGCGGCTTTCTCTTCTTCTGTCCAGCCGGACTGCATGGCCTTCACATAGGCCGCTTCGGCCGCTTCATTTTCCATTCCCAAACTCTCTGACGGTACCATGACCACCGTAGACATATCTTCCAGGTTGAGAAGCTCATCCAGCAGCTTTTCAAAATAATCGGTCTTCAGGTTCTCTCTCATCTGACGGTAAATCGCCTCAAGGAGGAGATTGCGCTCAGGTGCCCCGCCAAATCTCAGAGAATGCAGCACCTGTACATTGTTGCCAAGTGCTCTCGGTTCATGTTTTTCCCTGTTTCTGAAATCCATCTGATTGATGATCGCCGTCACAGCCGCTTTATCGATGCCCTTCTCCCTAAATGCCTGTCTCAGGTTCTCGACGGCTTCCCTGATCTTAGGCAGGTTTTCTTTTTCCGTTCCTGCCAGCTGGATCAGATGTGCCGGCTGAAGAATACCGTCCATCAATACAAGCTCCACATCCTGAGCCAGGTCGTTTGAAAGGATGGCCTCCGCCAGAGGGGATTCATTGGACTCTGTCAGGTAATCGGCCAGGACATTCATACTCTCCATTTTGACGGTGTCGCTGTAGTCGCAGATGATCTTACCGAAAGCGATCCAGCTTCTGTTTTCTGTCTCTTCTCCCGGTGAAACGGCATAGCGACCTTCCGAGAAAGCAACGACCTTTTCCGTCTCATAAGGGATCTCTACCGGCTTTCCATCGCACGCTGTCTCCATATAAGGTTCGATCATGGCCATCGCTGCCTCGAGATCTACCTGACCTTCCATGTAAAAGATGGCATTGGACGGATGATAGAAGCGTCTGTGGGCTTCCAGGAATTCCTCGTAGGTTAAGGTCGGGATTGCCTTTGTGTCACCTCCGGACACGTAGCCATAGCAGGAATTCGGATAGAGCAGACGCATGATCTCGTTCTGGAGCAAGGTCTCTGCCTCCGCTTCCGCCCCTTTCATCTCATTGAGCACGACACCTTTGAGGGTCGCCTCATCTTCAGGATCTCTCAGCTCGAAATGCCAGCCTTCCTGGGCGAAAATGTTGGGATTCTCATAGATCAGAGGCGCAAAGACTGCGTCCAGATAGACTGACATCAGGTTAAAAAAGTCTTTCTCGTTGCGGCTGGACAGTGGAAACAGGGTCATGTCCGCAAAGGTCAGCGCATTGAGATAGGTATTCATGGAGTTCTTGAGCATCTCGGTAAAAGGTTCTTTGACCGGATACTTTTGAGAACCACCAAGAAGCGAGTGCTCCAGGATATGGAAGACACCCTTATCATTCTCCGGAATGGTCCTGAAGGCCACGGAGAAGAGTTTATTCACATCTTTCGTCTCCAGAAAGATCAGTTGTGCACCGTTTTGGGCATGATGATACACATACATTGTGCCGTTCTTTTCCGTTATAGGGTATGTGCAATCAAGTATAAATCCCTGCATCTACTGATTGTCTCCTTCTGATAAATATTTGATAATGGCATGGGCAGCGATATTGCCTTCTCCCACTGCTTTGGCGATCTGGTAAGGGGTTCCTGTGCAGTCGCCGGCTGCAAAACAGCCCTTCTTGTTGGTGGCCATCTGTCTGTCCACCTTGATATGCGGACCTTCCATCTCCAGGCCCTTAAAGAGTGTGGTCGGTGCTACGGCACTTCTAAGGAAGAAGATACCGTCGACAGCCAGCTCAGTGCCATCTCTTAAGACAAGACCTGTCGCCTTGAAGCCGCCTGTCACTTTGGCCATGCCGCTTGTCAAGATCTCCACATTGGGAAGATCGATACTGCATCCCTTATAAGGCGCATAGAGATAGATCTTTTCTGCCAGCTCTGCAAGATAGGCCACTTCATGCTCAAAGCGCTCTGTCTGACAGAAGACAGCCAGGGTCTTTCCCTTATAGAGGAAACCATCACAGGTCGCACAGTAGCTCACACCTCTTCCGAGGAAGTCTTCCTCCCCTTCGATGCCTTTGGCTGCCGCGGCACCTGTCGCCAGAAGCACGGTTTTCGCTTCATAGACATCATTATCACCGAGGATCATAAAACCCTTTCTTGTCTGTGCAATGTTGGTAACCATCTTGTCGGTCAGGGTCAGCGCCATCTCCTCCATCTGAGCGGCAAAGTGCTGATTCAGTTCCTGGCCGCTGATTATGGAAAGGCCCGGATAGTTGGCAATCTTCTCTGATTTCCCCACCTTCTCGCTCAGTGCAGGAGATCCAAACCAGATGATTTCTTTATTATGTAATTTCAAATTTAAGGCTGCAGAAAGACCCGCAGGTCCTGCGCCGATAATCGCTACGTCGTACATGCTTTAGCTCCTTTCCTCGTTGGTCGCCAGCCACTGTCTCATCAGGGCCACATACTTCTCATTCTCCTCTGCAAAAGCAACATGGCGGCTATGCTCAAAGAGTTCCCATTTAGCGCCCGGAATCCTGTCAAACATGGTTTTGGCGATCAGTGGTGTACAAAGATCATTCGTTCCTGAAGTGATCAGTGTCGGTACATCGATCTCGCAAAGATGATCTGTCCAGTCAAAATCTTTCAGATTACCAAGCGGTGTAAATTCATTGGGTCCCCAACCGGTTATGTAAGCCAGGGAACCATCGGCTTTCTTTCTTGTCAGGCACTCCGGATCTTTCTCTGTCCATACAGGGCTGCAGTGTCTGAGCATAAACTCCGCATTGGCTTTGTTATAGCCCTCGGAAGTATAATCGCCGGTGCGGTCTGCTTCTGCGATCGCCTCCTGCATCTCCTGTGGGAGTTCCTTGATCATGCGGTGCTGTTCTCTTCCCCACAGCTTTGAACTAGGCAAGGTACTGGCCAGGATCAGGCTTTTAAGGCCTTCCGGTTTTCTTCCAAGCACATACTCGAGAAGGAGCATACCACCCCAGGACTGACCAAGCAGATGCATCTCCCTGATTCC
>JAZUHQ010000309.1:0-6721 GCA_045641805.1 Lachnospiraceae bacterium | reverse complement strand
ACCTGGTATCCATCACACAATGGGTGGTATCAAGATCAATACAAAGGCAGAAGTAATCGGTACAAACGGCGCTCAGATCCCTGGCTTATTTGCAGCCGGTGAGGTCACAGGCGGTGTTCATGGTGGTAACCGTATCGGTGGTAACGCTGTTGCTGATATCGTTGTTTTCGGTCAGATCGCAGCTGAGAGCGCACTTGAATACATGGGCGAATAATTGAATCCTCATTTTAATAGAGGCGGTAACGTTCCTTTGCGGGCGTTACCGCTTTTTGTTTACACTTTTCATCCCTTAAGTGTATAATGGCATAGGAGGAATGAGTCGATGAATAAGATTGCCATCTATGATGTAAAGAAAAGAGATTTTGACAGTGACGAGTTTAAGGAGGTCCTCAGGATCCAGATCCTGCTTTCCGGTCTGAACGGAAAGGGTGCGGAGATCGACTTTATCAATAAAGTGCGTGAACCGGCGCTTTTTGACAGCATTCCCGTTGTCAAGGCACTCTTTGACAGTGAAGGACCGAAAGCCTTCCCTTGTATGACCGTTAACGGGGAAGTCGTTTTAAAAGGCCGTTATCCTTCAGATGATAAGGTGAGAGAGGCGCTGGGAGTGACTTTTGACATGTATGAACTGAATTGTTCCGACAGTGGCTGTGAGGCCTGCGGAAAGTGCGGAGGTCATTGCTAATACAAAAATCGAAACATAAATGTCGTTTTTGTCAGGCAGTTTGTTTGACAAGTGAGAAAGAGGGGTATATACTTTTTACAGGTATGCCTCTTTTTTTTGCACACATAAGTTCACTGCTTTACAACAGAAGAGTGAGAGACAGACACAGAGGCGGAAGGTTGGGTAAAAAATGAGTAGAATTTTTAAAAGTACAGCGGAGATCATCGGACATACACCCCTGGTAGAATTTACAGCGATCGAGAAAGAACTGGGTCTTGAGGCACGTATTCTGGCCAAACTGGAGTATCTGAATCCTGCCGGCAGTATCAAGGACCGTGTAGGCAAAGCCATGATCGAAGATGCGGAGTCCAGAGGTCTTCTCAAAGAAGGCGCAGTGATCATTGAACCGACTTCCGGTAATACCGGTATCGGCCTGGCTTCAATCTGCGCAACAAGAGGCTATCGCTTGATTCTGACAATGCCGGATACCATGTCTGTTGAGCGTATCAATATCTTAAAGGCCTATGGTGCGGAGATTGTCCTGACCGAAGGTGCCAAAAGCATGACAGGGGCCATTGAGAAGGCAGAAGCACTGGCGGCTCAGATCCCGGGCAGTTTTATTCCGGGTCAGTTTGACAATCCGGCCAATGCAGCTGCACACTACAGATCCACAGGTCCTGAGATCTTTGAGGATACGGATGGCGCGGTTGATATCTTTGTGGCAGGTGTCGGTACGGGCGGTACACTGACAGGTACAGCCACTTATCTGAAAGAACAGAATCCGAAGATCTATGTGGTCGCCATGGAACCGGCGACTTCCCCATTCCTTTCTGAGGGAAGAGCAGGTGCACATGCCATCCAGGGTATCGGTGCAGGTTTTGTACCAGGTGTCTTAAATACAGAGATCTACGATGAGATCGTGACAGTTGATAATGAAGTTTGTTTTGAAATGGCCAAGATGCATGCCAAAAAGGAAGGTATCCTGGTCGGTATTTCTTCCGGTGCAGCCCTCTGGGCCGCTGTGGAAGTAGCCAAGCGTCCTGAAAACAAAGGCAAGATGATCGTTGTGATCCTGCCTGATTCCGGTGACAGATACTACTCCACGGCCTTATTTCAGAACGATTAAAGAATAAAGGAACGTTGAGTAAGATGGAAACGATATGGAACACGTCCATCATCCGTAAACATCTGAGAAACGGTGGTTTTGGTCTGGAGAAGGAGAGCCTGCGTGTCACACCTACAGGCAATCTGGCCCATACCGATCACCCATTCCCGGATAATCCGAATATGGACAGAGATTTTTGCGAAAACCAGACAGAGCTGATCACCGATGTTTGCAGCAGTGTCGATGAAGTCTGGGAGGCGATGAGTGCCCTTCACAAAAAAGCAGTGAAGGTGCTTCTTCACCGTGAGAGCGGCACAGAATACCTGTGGCCGTTTTCAAATCCGCCTTATGTGCTGGGCGAGGATGATATCCCCGTCGCCCATTTTGAAGGCGATCTGGCGGTTAAAGAAAAATACCGTATGTATCTGGCGGGCAAGTATGGAAAAAAGAAGATGCTCTTTTCCGGTATTCATTACAACCTGTCCTTCTCAGATGACGTACTGAAAGAAACCTGGAATAATCAGATTTATCCGACTTTCCAGGATTACAAAAACAGGGTCTATCTGGATCTGGCCAAGAAAGTGACCAAATACAGCTGGCTGATCGTTTATCTGACCGCTGCAAGCCCACTCATGGACGGATCTTTCCTGAAAGATGAAAATCTCGGCAAGGATGTCCTGAGCCGCTATGCCTCTGCAAGATGCAGTGATATCGGCTATTGGAACGAGTTCATTCCTGAACTGGATTACAGAAGTCTTGATATTTATATCGACAGTATCCAGGCCTATGTCAATGCAGGTAAGCTCAAGCAGGCCAGTGAGCTCTATTATCCGGTGCGTTTAAAACCAAGAGGCGCAAACTCCCTTGAGAATCTCAGGGAGAGAGGTGTCAACCACATCGAACTGCGTATGTTTGACCTCAATCCGCTGTCACCGGTCGGTATCATGAAAGAAGACCTGGCCTTTGTCCACCTCTTCATGATCTATCTGCTGACACTTCCGGCGCTGGAGTTTGGCAGCTACGATCAGATTGCAGCCATCCGCAATGAAAAGCGTGCGGCCGGCTATGAGGATAAGACGATCTGGATCGAAAACAAGTGGTGCGAGACACCGCTCCTTGTCCGCGATGCGGTCATTGAGATCATTGAAGATATGGAGATCCTCTTTGAGGATATTGATGATCCGAAGATTGCAGAGACACTGGAATTCCAGAAGGAGAAAGTGCTGCATCCGGAAAAACGTTATGCCCATGTGCTCAGAAATATGTGTTCTCCGGGTTATGTCAGAAAAGGACTGAATCTGGTTAAAAACTATGCACTGGCGATCGACGCAGAATAGGAAAGTTAAGGATGGGAGTCTTTGTGACCCCATCCTTTTTTGTGCCTTGTTTTGTCAACTTTTTTGTAAAGCTTCTAGCATCCCCTATTTTTGTGTGGTATACTTATAAAATGCAATGATTATGTTGAGAGGTTAGAAATATGCTTAATAATAAAAAAATACGCTGGATGACCCGGGCATCGATCTATGAAAAACGTGAAGGCAAGAAGGACATCAAGAAAAATGAGTATTTTCTGTCTGACTATGTCAGAATCTACATGCTCAGAAATCTCTTATGTATGACGATTGCCTATCTGCTGATCATCGCGCTCTATGCAGTCAATCATGTGGAGAGCATTTTTGAGCAGATCGCAGCGATGCAGATCGGACTTCTGATCCGTGAGATGATCGTTATTTATATCATTCTGATCGTGATCTATGCAGGTGTCAGTATTATTGCTTATGCCTGGCAGTACCAGACCAGTCACGAACGTATTAAGAAATATTACCGTATGCTCAAGTTGATTGACAAATACGGACAGGAGGATAAGAAATGACAGGGATTTTTGCAATTCGCAATCAGATTATAAAATTATCACATGAATATGAGACATGGGTACAGATCATCGCCAAGTTTATCGGTATGATGTTTGTATTCAATTATATTAATTCAGAACTTGGTTATTTTGAACTGCTGACAGGCTTTTCCATGAATATCCTGCTCTCACTTGTCTGCTCTATTATCCCGGGCAGCTTCTGCGTGCTCCTTGTCGGTGCCGTAGTCGTCGCTCATATGGTGAAACTGTCCATCGTGCTTGGCGGTCTTGCCCTGGTAGTGATGATCATTGTTTATCTCTTATTCCTGATCTTCTCACCGGAACAGAGCGCAGTGATCCTGGCGATTCCTGTACTGATGCACTTTCATCTTCATTTCATGATCCCTGTGATCATTGGTATCTTCCTGACACCATATGCAGTGATTCCTGCAACACTGGGCGTCTTCATGGTGAAGTTCATCGGTTGTGAGATCAATGCGGTCTCTCTGACAGGTGAAGGCATGAGCATTGAACTGGATGGTGTGACAGAAGCACTTTCCAACATCCTCAGTCAGATGACAGGTGACAAAGAGATCTGGCTTTACCTCGTGGTTGCAGCAGTGACAGTTGCCGTGATCTATGTGATCATTCAGTTCTCATTTGACTATGCATGGTATGTGGCTATCGTAGCCGGAACGATCGCAGGCATTATCGTTTCCTTCCTCGCAGAAGGTATTCTCAATTCCGGTACACCTGTGACAGGCATCATCTTCTCTCTGATCCTGGGTGCCATCATTTCCGCAGGCGTTCAGTTCTTCAGATGTCCGCTCGAATATGCCCGCAAAGAGTATGTTCAGTTTGAGGATGAAGATTATTACTATTATGTCAAAGCAATTCCTAAATATACTTCTCTGGAAGAACTTCCTGAGAGAAAAAAGACAGTTAAAGAAGCCGTAAAAAAGACAGCAAAGTAAGCAAACAGACGTGACAGACTTCGGTAAAGGTTAAAAGGGGGTGAATGTATGATGGGTTCAGTTAAAAACATGATCAGTAATATTCTGCCGCATACATTCAGCTGGTCCTATGTGCTGGAGATCCTGATCCTGACAGTTCTGATCTATCAGCTCCTGAAATGGATCATGAATACCCGCGCATGGACACTGCTCAAAGGTATTATCGTTGTCCTCGTCTTCGCTTTCTTCGCCTATGTTTTCAGACTGACAACCATCAGCTTTATTCTTTCAAGAACGGTTGGTGTTCTTGTGACAGCGGTCATCATCGTTTTCCAGCCTGAGCTGAGACGTGCCTTGGAACAGCTGGGACAACGTAACATTCTTTTTTCCATCCTTGGTTTTGGCAATGCCCCAAAGCGTGAGGAAGTGCTCAAGAGCAGTGATAAGATCAATGCGGAGATCGTCAAAGCGGTCTACGAGATGAGTAAAGCCAAAACGGGCGCCCTGATCATCATGGATAAACAGTCAGCCCTGGCCGAGTATGAGCGTACAGGCATCATTTTGGATGCCCTCGTTTCCAGCCAGCTCCTGGTCAATATCTTTGAGAAGAACACACCGCTTCATGACGGTGCGGTCTTTATCCGTAATCAGAGAATCGTAGCGGCAACCTGTTATCTGCCTTTGTCCGATAACATGGAACTGAGTAAGGATCTGGGAACCAGACATCGTGCAGGTGTCGGTATCAGTGAGGTTTCAGATACACTGACGATCATTGTTTCCGAGGAGACCGGTGACGTGTCACTGGCAGAGCATGGCAAACTGACACGCCATGTGAGACCGGAAGATCTGAAGGCAAGACTTTCTGCATTCAATCCTGAAAAAGAAACTGACAAACTTGGCAAATTGAAAGTTATGATCCGAAATGAGAAAAAAGCTGACTAATAACTGGCATCTCAAGCTTTTATCACTGGGGCTGGCAGTGCTGCTGTGGTTAGTGGTATTAAGTATTGAAGATCCTGTTTATACAAAAGAGATTGTAGATATTCCGATTACCGAGATCAATGCGGATAAGATTACCGATGAGGGTAAGGCTTACAGCTACATCGATGGTAATACGGTTTCAGTCAGGGTCAGAGGCAAGACATCCATCATGTCCAAGCTGACTAAGAATGATTTCCTGGCTGTGGCGGACCTCTCCACCATGTCTATTACAGGTGCGGTCAATGTGGATGTTTCCTGTCCGCGCTATCCAAGTATTGAGATCAACCCGATCGGCAGCAGTACGGTGCTGAAAGTGGGTATCGAAGATCTTGTGGAGAAGGCCTTTAATGTCAAGGTCATCACCAATGGTGAGGGACCGAATGGTAAATATGTAAGCAATGGTGTGGCAACGCCGAATATGGTCACGATTTCCGGACCGCTTTCCGTTGTCTCCAATGTCTATGAAGCAGTGGTTTACGTGAATGTCACGAACGCCAATACTTCAGATATAACAACCAATGTGAATCTGATGCTGCTGGATATGAACCAGAATGAAGTAGATACTTCCTCCCTGGATATTTCCAAGACAAGTATCAGTGTTCTGATTCCTATTCTGGATACTAAGCTCGTTCCGATCGACTTTAGTATCACCGGTAAGGTGGCCGATGGCTATGACATCGTATCATCCGCATTCGAACCGAAGGAGGTTGAGATCGCAGGTAAGAAGGAAAACCTGGATAAGATCAGCTCCGTCATGATGAAGAATTACGATGTGACCGATTTCAAGGAGTCTGTGGAAGATTCTCTGATCATCTCACAGAATCTGCTGGAGAGCCTGCCATCCGGTTGTGAATTCTACAATGTGGATGATTCACTGGCCGTCGTAGTCAATGTGGAGCCGATCATTGAACGCCGAATGGAATTTCCGGTGTCCAAGATCTCACTGGTCGGTAATTCATCAACCTACATTTATGAAAAGGGTACAGATAAGATTGGCGGCAGAATGATCCATGTTCCTCTGAAGGGAACGGAGAGTACAGTCAATGCGTTAACCGTCGATGATCTTTCAGCGGTTGTAGATGTCACGGGTTATGGACCGGGCACCTATGAACTGCCTGTAGAGATTCATCTTGAAAATGGAATCGAGCTTTCTGAGCCGGTGAGTG
>JAZUHQ010000308.1:0-2817 GCA_045641805.1 Lachnospiraceae bacterium | reverse complement strand
GTAAAGCCGGTGATCTATCAGATCATGAAAGGAAAGAAACTGCCGGTGGATTTCAAGCTGGTCCTCCAGTTATCGGATGAAAACAGAGACTGGCTGCTTCAGAAATACCATCTGGAAGACCAGAAGGAACTTCTAAAGGGTCTCTACCTGAACATCCGTTATCAGGACAGAAAGCTGGTCTGCATCACAGGTCTTTCCTACAGAACATTTGTCATGGACAAAACACTTGAACATATCTGGGATGATACAGCCAGACAGTTCATGAAACAGAACAGTATTGTCTGTGAACAGATGTAAATGGGCAGTGCCCACCTGAAGAATTCAATGTATATTGAAGATATAAGGGAGTCGGATACGGTCCCAGAGCCGGATCCGCTAACCGGACCACCAATGGTCCGCACACATCTCATGTTTATTTATGAAAGGGGAAAACAATGGGCAAAGAAATAGTTGCTATGCTTCTTGCCGGTGGTCAGGGTTCCAGATTATATGCTCTGACAGAAAAGCTGGCAAAGCCGGCTGTACCATTTGGCGGCAAGTACAGAATTATCGACTTTCCACTCTCTAACTGTGTAAACTCCGGTATCGATACAGTTGGTATCCTTACACAGTATCAGCCACTCGTATTAAATGAGTACATTGGCAATGGCCAGCCTTGGGATCTTGACAGACTTTATGGCGGCGTGCATGTATTACCACCATACCAGAAGGCAGAAGGCTCTGACTGGTACAAGGGTACAGCCAATGCGATCTACCAGAACCTCTCTTTCATCGAGAGATATGATCCTGAGTAAGTGTTCATTCTTTCCGGTGACCAGATCTGCAAACAGGATTACAGCGATTTCCTTCGTTTCCACAAAGAGAAGAACGCTGAGTTCTCCGTAGCCGTTATGGAAGTTCCTTGGGATGAGGCTTCCCGTTTCGGTCTGATGGTAGCAGATGAGAACGATAAGATCACAGAGTTCCAGGAGAAACCAAAGAATCCAAAGTCCAATCTGGCTTCCATGGGTATCTACATTTTCAACTGGGACATCCTTAAGAAATATCTGACAGAGGACGAGAATGATCCAAACTCCGAGAACGACTTTGGTAACAACATCATTCCTAACCTCCTTAGAGACGAGCGTCGTATGTACGCTTACCACTTCAGCGGCTACTGGAAGGATGTAGGAACCATCTCCTCTCTCTGGGAAGCAAACATGGAAGTACTTGATCCTGAAAATTCCGGTATCGACCTCTTTGATGAGTCCTGGAAAATCTACAGCCGTAACAGCGGTATGACAGGTCACAAGGTAAGCAAGACAGGTAAGGTTGAGAATTCCCTGATCACTGATGGCTGCCGTATTTCCGGTTCTGTTAAGCATTCCATCCTTTACGCAGGTGTTAAGGTTGAAGAAGGCGCAGTTGTAGAAGATGCAGTTGTTATGGGCGGCTGTATCATCAAAGCGGGTGCAGTTGTTAAACACTGTATCCTTGCTGAAAATGTTGTGATCGGCGAAGGTGCTGTTGTTGGCGAAATGCCATCTGAAGGCAAGGGCGGCGTAGCAACAGTTGGTGCAGGTCTCTATATCGGCAGTAAAGCTGTCATTGGTCCTGATGCCATGATCAGAGAAAATGTAAAGGACGGTGAAACAAAATGATGAGTTCTGAAGCACTTGGTATTATTTTCCCTAATATTTATGACGCGACTGTCCCTGAACTGGCAACAGAGCGTATGATGGCTTCCGTTCCATTTGCAAGCCGTTACCGTATGATCGACTTCACACTTTCCTCCATGGTCAATGGTGGTATCGATAATATCGCAATCCTTGTTCGTAAGAATTACCATTCCCTGATGGATCACCTCGGCACAGGCCGTGAGTGGGACCTCACACGTAAGAACGGTGGTCTTACCATCTTCCCTCCATTCTCCGAGAGAACAATCGGTGTCTATGGCGGCCGTATCGTTGCACTTGCATCTGTGTTGGGGTTCCTCAAGGAACAGAAAGAGAAATATGTGATCATGTTCGATACAAACATTGCAGCCAATGTTGATTTCAAGGCAATGCTTGAGGTACATATCGCAAGCGGTGCAAATCTGACAATCGCATACAAGAAGGAATCCGTGCCTGCATCTCTCAATGCAGACAATGACCGTGAGAAGGGTATCTACTACTCCTTTGAGCTTGATGGCGACAAGATCACAAAAATCAATGTGAACCCTCAGGGCGAAGAGAAAGTAAACCTTGGTATGAACATCTATATCTGTGAGCGTGAATGGCTCATCAACCTCGTAAGAGAAGCCAACATCAGAGGTAAGATCTTATTTGAGGAAGACGTTGTCATCCCACAGCTTGCTGAGATGGATGTCAGAGCTTACGAGTTTACAGGTTACACAGCAAGAATCGCTGGTATCAAAGAGTACTTTGAAGAGAGCATTAAGCTTCTCGAGGACGAGAACCTGGATGCCCTGTTTGAAGGTCCTGTGATCTACACAAAGATCAGAGACGACAACCCAACACGTTACATCGGCGGCGCTGAAGCTTCCAACGTTATGGTTGCTGACGGTTGTGTGATCGAAGGTGAGATCGAGAACTCTATCCTCTTCAGAGGTGTTAAGATCGGTAAGGGCGCAAAGGTTACAAACTCCATCCTGATGCAGGATACAGTTGTTGAGCCTGGTGCTATTGTTGATCACGTCATCGCTGATAAGGCTGTTACCATCACAGCGGATAAGATCGTGAAATGCAGCGGCGATATGCCTCTTTACATCAAAAAGAAAGAGACAATCTAAGCTTTATTGAACTGAATAGAATTCTAAATAGATTAGCACTCGCA
>JAZUHQ010000307.1:0-10447 GCA_045641805.1 Lachnospiraceae bacterium | reverse complement strand
TTGTAGTGCGACTCGTCGAGCGAGAGCCAGCCGAGGAGATCCTTCAGGAACGCGAGGAGATCCATGCCGATATTGTGGAGGAGATTCTTGGTGTGCCTGCAGTAGAAGAACCTGCTCCTGCAGAAGAGGTACCTGTAAAGGCAGAAGAAGTTCCTGCTAAGGCAGAACCTGAAGAGGAGACTGTGAAGGATCCGACCAAGGAAGAGTACTATTCACTGGGACGCGCTTATCTGACCGGCGATGGTGTGGATGTCGATGAGAAGAAGGCTTACTTCTATTTCCGTCAGGCAGCCAACCAGGGTCATCCGGAATCCCAGTATCAGATGAGTATCTGTTACGAGAAGGGTATCGGCGTCCGCAGAGATATGGCTGAAGCCGCTAAGTGGTGCGAGATGGCAGCCTACGGCGGTCATGCACAGGCCCAGAGTGAGATCGGTTACTGTTACGAGTATGGCCAGGGTGTTGTCCGCAACATGAAAGAAGCCATCCGCTGGTACGAGATCGCTTCCGAGCAGGGCAATGCAGAGGCAACCAACAACCTTGCCTTTGCTTATCAGAAGGGCAGAGGCGTTGTCAAAAACATGCCGAAGGCCATGTCCCTCTACAAGAAGGCCGCAGATGCCGGCCATGCAAGTGCCCAGTATAATCTTGGTTTCTGCTACTGGTATGGTGAAGGTGTGGAGATCGATAAGGATAAGGCTGTGGAACTGTTTGAGGCATCCTCAAAGAACGGTAATGCCAAGGCAGGCCAGATGCTGAAGATCTTACGTCAGCGCTCCTATCTCAAAAAACAGAATTAATCATTGATAAGTGGCCGGAAAGAGCCGGTAAAACATAGACCCGGGAGGAAACAGAAATGGAAAAGAACGATAGAATTCAGGTGATGGAATCCTTAACAGAGGATGAAGCTCTTGTGAATGATTTTATTCAGACAAGACTGAAAAAGGTTCTGGCTGATATTAAAGAGCTTGCAGACACAAAGAGCGATGATGAGATGGCATGGTCTGCCAGCTTCACTTACCTTTCCAGAACATACGGAAGAAACTCTGACGAGACTTTCAAATGGTATAAATACTACCTTAGAGAGCAGATGCTGCCGGAAGGTATCGCACTGCCTCTGCTGATCCAGATCTACATGGATGCAACCGTCGATAAGGGCTTTGTCAACATTCTCTCCAGAGTCATGAAAGCAGAAGCAGCGGAGACAAAGCAGGCACGTCTTGAAGAGATGAAGAAGGAAATGGCTGAATACATGGATGAGGATGGCAAGATCACCCTCTACCGCGGCTGTTTTGACAAGCCATTCGGCACAGAGGAGGATGCTTCCAGAACGATCGATAAGGGCTTTACTTTCTCACTCGATAAGGACGTTGCCAAGCACTATGCAAAGTGCTGGTTCCCTAAGACAGCCAAGGTCTATACAGTAAAAGCAGACCCTGCGGATATTGCATGGTACAGCCTTTACGACGAGGAGAAGACCGTGATCGCTCTGCCACAGAGCAAGGGTTCTGCGATCCAGGTGGTTGCAGAGGAAATCGTTCCCGGCAGTGAATATGGCACCATGGATGAAATGCGCAATGCAAGACAGGCATACATTATGTCTTTTAAAAAGTAAAAAAGATGCAGTTTTTAAATGATATCACCGAGTTTATTTTTCTCGAGGACAGGCCTGAAAAGGCGGATGCCATCGTCATTCTCGGCAATACCTGGCCGGAGCCTTCCTTAAGAGCAGCAATGCTTTACAGGGAAGGCTTTGCGCCTCTTATCATCCCTTCGGGTAAATACAGCAAGGTCATCGGCCATTTCCCGGGACCTGGAAGTATGCAGGACCGCTTTACGGGGACCTATGAGACCGAGGCGGATTTCATGAAAGCCGTGCTTGTGTCGGAAGGGGTGCCTGAGGAGGCAGTCATTTGTGACAGGGAAGCGACTTTTACACTCGAGAATGCCGAGAACATCCGAAGGATTCTGGATGAGCGAGGTCAAGCCTATGACAGTCTGATCATCTGCTGTCAGGCCCTCCATGCCAGAAGGTCCAAGATGTATTTTGAGTATGTATACAGAGACAGAGACATCCGTCTGCTTGTCTGCCCGGCGGTGACCCAGGGCATTGACAGAGACAACTGGACCCGGTCCAACCATGGAAGAGACCAGGTGCTGGGGGAACTGAAACGCTGCGGCGAGCAGTTTGGATGGATGATGGTGACAAAAGAAACAAATTAAGCAGGAGGCACTATGGATAACTATATGATGATGAACGATATGATCCAGAGTCATCAGGAACGTATGATGAACCTGAAGAAATACTATCCGTTTTTCAGGTTGATGGATACAGGGATGGGTAATTATCGTGATGGCAGATATGCCCATCTGGATATGGCTTATCTTGTGATGGCCATCCTGCGTTTTTTCATTGAATGCAACCACTTTCATGATGAGGCTGTCAGGTATGAGGACTATGCCGGCTTCATGAAAGGGCTGCTGAGGAGAGATTTTCCGGAAGCGCCGGGCGCTTCTGAGGATGATGCTCTGATCCAGTATATTTTTGATAAGGTATGTAATGAAGGCAGACCTTTTGTCTACAACTACTATGATCCTGTGGACAGGGAGAAAAAAACAGCCCGTGTCCGACTTGTGGAGAATGAGCTGAAAGACAGAAGCGTCCTCTACCGCATTTCATCCGAAGCGGTGGCCTTCTATCTGGAGACCAAGGAAGTACAGGATGAGAGCAGTATCAACGTGGCCCAGCTCCTGCTGGCAAAAATGATCAAGTCCAGAGACTTTAAGGGTGGTATGGACGTGATCGGACGCATCAACATGGAAGTGGGCCGTCTGCTTCAGGAGAAAGAGGAGATCCGTGCCCTCCTCCACAGACATGTGACCGAGGGTCTGGAAGCACTGGAAGCCTATCACGACCGTCTGCTCCGCTGGTTCGAACAGGAGCAGAAGATGTTCGCTTCCAACATGGAACTGTCGGCACAGGCCATTGCCAAAATGGAGGCCGAGCATGTATCCGGATCTGCCGCAGAGGAAGTCTATGCTCTGGATACAGCCCTTAAGAATGCGACCCGCAGACATGCCAGTCTGATGCATGCCTACATGGAAATGCAGAAAGCCGGCGATGAAGCCCTGCAGAAGGCCAAGCGGACCCGCTTCAGGACCAGTGTGGACTTTGGCGAGCTTCGTGAGAAACTCATTGAGACCGGAAAGGCCGATCTTCTGGGTATGCTGGCAGCACCTTTGTTTGCACCCAAAACCATCAAGACCTTCAATCCTGCAAGAATCGATGATCTCCTCCTCTATAAACCGGAGGAACAGCCGGAAGGTGAGATCATCACACCGGATGAGGAGCAGATGTATGTTTATGCCGATGAGGTGGTGGAACAGAGAGTGGCCCTCAACTATGAGTACCTGCTCAAGGTCCTTTTTGACCAGCTCAAGGCCAAAGGTTCTTTTTCACTGGAATACTTAAACTATCTTTACAGCATGAAGTACTCCAGGCAGATCTTCAGTAACGGAGACCTTTATTCCTTCCTGGTTCATCTGAGCCAGAAGGACTATTACGATACAGATATGATCCTGAAAAAACAGGATACTTTCCTGGAGGGTATGATCGGGAACTTCCTTGAGAAACACTCCGGAGAATACAACGGGCTGAAATTCAGACTGATCTTTCTGCCGGAAGAGACAGTTAAGATCGGCGCCGATTTTGAACTTGGCAACATCAGATTTGAGAAGGAGGATGCCTGATGGATCACAGAAGTCTTGACAAAGCAATGGAAATATATGCCCTGCTGATCACAGGAGAGGCCGTGGGCAGAAACAGTCATGGGGATCTTTATGATGCCTACAACAATCAGGCAGAAGTCTATGACATTCTGGATGCAGTCATCAAAAAATCCAACCTTCAGCTTTTCGAATACCGCAATACCCTCTACGTGACCGCCGGTGACCACAACCGGGTTTTCGGCTACACCAACGAGGAACTGAAAAAGGCCATCGGTCTCAGACTGAACAGGGAGCTCTTTTTGGCTTACCTGATCATCTATGATGTGATGACCCTCTTTTACGAAAACTCCGCTTCCGATGCGGCAGTGGCTTATGTGAGAACAGAGACCGTCATCGACAGCACAACAGCCCTCCTAAAGGGTGTCATGGCCAAGCTTCCGGCCATCGCCAAGAGTACACTGGAAGAGAACAGTTTCCAGACACTGGCCCTCTTATGGGAAGACCTGCCGCTGGTGACAGACAATGAAGACCTGTCCACTCTCAAGGCGGCCAGGGGTTCCAAAACCGGTTTCGTCAAACTAGTCTTCAATTTCCTGATCTCCCAGAACCTGTTCGTGGAGGCGGGTGGTAAGTACTACATTACCGAGCGTATGCAGGCCCTGGTGGAGAACTATTATGACCACAATAAAGGCAGACTCTATGAGATGATCCGTCAGAGTCAGACCATGCAGGAAGGAGAGGAAAGCGATGCCACATATTAACAGAATCCGTGTCAATAACGTGCGTTACAACTTCGGCACGCAGTTTTACGATGATTTTGTCATGCGTTTTGACGGCAAAAACGTCCTCTACGACCTGGCCAACGGCGGTGGTAAGAGTGTCCTGCTGCTGCTTCTTTTACAGAACCTGATCCCGAATTGTACCCTGGATGAAAAACAGCCCGTGGAGAAACTCTTCCGCGGAGACAATGGCAGTACGGTCATCCATTCCCTGGTGGAGTGGAAACTGGATGATCATCTGGTACAGGATGATTACCGCTACATGCTGACCGGTTTCTGCGCACGCAAGGCAAGGGAAGATGAGGAGGACAATGCAGGCAGAGATGCGGCCTCCATTGAATACTTCAACTACTGTATCTTCTACCGCCACTATAATGACAACGATATTGTGAACCTCCCGCTCAGTGACGGCAAACAGAGAATCACCTATCCGGGTCTAAAGAATTACCTGAAAAATCTGTCCCATCAGGATTACAGCCTCAAGGTGCAGGTCTTTGAGCGAAAGGGTGAGTACCAGCGTTTCATCAGCCGCTACGGTCTGTATGAGAGCGAGTGGGAGATCATCCGAGGCATCAACAAGACCGAGGGTCATGTCCGTGCCTATTTTGAAAATAACTACAGAACAACCCGTAAGGTAGTGGAAAATCTGCTCATCGAGGAGATCATTCACAAGGCCTTCTTAAACCGTACCGCCACCACAGAAGCGGAGATGTCCGTGAGTGGACAGGAACAGCAGATGGCGGATACCCTCTATCAGATCAAGGATCAGCTGGCAGAGCTGACCAGACGTCAGGAGGATCTGAAAAATTTCGATGCCCAGCAGGAAATCTTAAATGCCCTGGGTGACCGTATTCATACCCTGGATGACATGTACAGGGAAGAAGCGGGTTTTGAGCTGGAGATGGCCAAGACCTACCAGACAGCCCTTCTTGGCAGCAGAACGGCAGCCAGAGATCTGTCCGTCGCCCAGAAAGAATATGAACATGTCAAAGCGCAGCTGGCAGAACTGACCCGCAAACTGGAAACTGTGAGGATCCAGTCCGGTAAGAAAGAGCTGGCAGGTCTTGAGAGCCTGTCCGCTTCCTATGCCAAAGAAATGGAAGGACTCCGCCACAACCTGGCGGTGGTCAGAGACGAACTGAACCTGCGTGAGAGCATGAACGACTACCTGGATTATCTGGAAGAACAGCAGAAGCATCAGGCAGTCAGTCAGGCCATCCACCATGCCCAGTCCGATGATGAGAACCTTTACACCCTGCTGGCATCCTATGCAGACCTCTGGCATGACCGTCTTGAAAAACGTCTGAAAGCCATTTCTGACCAGGTGCTGGGCCTTAAGCAGAAGATCCGTGTATCGGAAGCGACCCTCAGCCAGACCGCATCCGAGGAGCGCGAGCTGGATAAGCTGCAGGCCGTTCTGGAACACCGGATCAGCGAAGCCAAAGCACAGGAAAATGCGAAAACGGCTGAGTTTGCCGCCCTTCGTGATGAAGCGGGTATTCTTGTTGTGGAGGATGTGAGCTGCCTGCTTCGAAAGGCACAGATTGAAGAAGAAAAACAGGCCATGCTGCTGGAAGGCCTGAAAGAGAAGGCGCTTGAGGACCGGAAAAAGGCAGAGACACTTCGCCAGCGCAGCCTGGATATCCGCCCGGAAGAAGCCGGACTGGACCTTCGGATCGAGGCACTTGCCCGCTTCATGAAAGAAGATGAAGTCATGAAGGCCCGCATTAAAAAGCTCTGCGAGGTCTACCATGTAGATGATGAGAATGCGCTGGGCAGACAGATCTTCCTGCGCTACCGCAAAAATGTTTATGAAACAGAAGAGAAGCGTCAGAGACTGACCGAGATCGGCAAACATTTGGAGCAGATGGGAACAGGATCCCTGCTTATGTCATCCCAGGAGACAAGACGCCTCATGAACTATATCCGTTCTGTCCATGGTACATCCTGTATGTATGGCGGTGATTACCTCCAGTCCGTGGACATGAAGGAAAGAGAAGCCCTGCTCGCACGTCTTCCATTCCTGCCATATGCCATCATTCTCAGTGAGGGCTTCATGAAGGTGGCCGGCGATACTGTGCTTGCAGGCAAAGACTTCGGTGATCATGTGATTCCTGTCATTGGTCTTGAAACCGTGGTTTCCGACAGGGAGCCATGCGATGGCAGCCATATCTGCTTTGCAGGCAAGGGAAAAAACTGCTATCTGGACCCACAGTGCCATGAGCATATGCTCCTTCAGCTGGAAGAAGAGCGACGTGAGATTACAGCGAGTCTGGCCAGAATGAACGACCAGATCGAGACCTATGAGCAGGATCTTGAGGATGTGCACACCTACGAGCATGTCTATGATGCCCACAGGGAAGAGAATAGAACCGAACATGAAAAACTGGAAAGACAGCGCAAGTCCCTGATTCAGGAGAGTGACCAGATTCAAAAGACCCTGAAAGCAATGGACAAAGACGCCGAAGACAGAGAAAAACAGATGGATGGCGCTGAGGAGAGCCTAAAGGCGATCCGAAGCCGTATGGAAACCCTCTCCAAACTGCAGGAGATCCATAACGAACTGGAAGCCATCGATCAGAATAAGAAAGCAGACTGCAGGGAGCTGGAAGAGATCCGCCGTAAGATCGCTTACGACGCAGAAAAACAGGAGCTCCTTGTGAAAGAGAACAGACAGATGGAAGAGCAGTGCCGCAGCCTGATCGCCGAGTCCCACAGCCTGAATCAAGACTGGATGGAGGGCTGGCAGATCTATGCAGGCCGCTCAGAAGGGATGCAGGATCCGGCCATGGCGTCCATGTCCGATGATGAACTGAGAAGTGCTTTTGAAGGTGCCAGACAGGCTTACGAGAAAGAACACTTTGATCTGGATGACAAACGTCAGCTGATCGACAGCTTATCCCGTTCCATGCAGCGTCTTGCCAAATCCATCGCCGACAGAAATCTCCGCATGGAGACTTTGGAAAAAATGCACCTGGAAGGCAAGCTTTCAGCTTCTGCACCGGATGAGTGCGATAGCCTGAGAATCCGGATGGATGAAGTCCAGGAGAAGATCGAGGACTGCGAAAACAGGATTCGTCTGATCGAAGCCGAGCGCAACCAGCTCTGCGGCAGCGTGAATCAGGCCGTGACTGTGGTGGAGGAAAAATACGGAAGTCTGAAAGAAGTGGACCTTCACGATCAGACCTATGAAGATTACATGCAGTCTGTGACCCGTCTGATGGATGAGACGGCCGTGAAGATCACGGAAGCGGACCGCCATGTCCGCAAGCTGACCAAGGATTCCTATTATCTGGATGGTCTCAAGCAGGACCTGGAGCGCATGCTCAGACTTTATAAAGTATCGCCTGATCTGACAAGCCAGACCTTTGGTCCTGAAGTCAATCTGAAACGGAAGTACGATGAACTGACAAGCCTTCACGAACAGCTCCAGAAACAGCACTATACAAAACGTGAAGCTTTTGATAAAGACAGAGCCAAAGCCATTGATGCCCTCAATGCTCTGGGTGTTCAGGGACTGGCACAGGAGATCAGAGAGCGTGTGACACTCCCTGAGAACGCGCAGGCAGCCGCAGAGATCCTGACCGGCATCGAAGAGACAGTTCAGCTGATCGGTATTGAAAAACGCAGGACAGAAAAGAACATGACAGACCTGATCAGTGTGAAGGAGACTTTTGCCAACCAGTGTCTGCAGATCTGCCAGAACATTCGTACCGAGCTGGATAAACTTGCCCGAATGTCCGTGATCCGACTGGATGGCGAGCGTGTTCAGATGCTGGGACTTTCCATTCCGTATATCAGGGAAAGCTTCCATAAAGAGTACATGTCCACCTACATCGATAAGATCGTTTCCGGCCTCGATGCCCTCCATACACAGGAGGATAAGCTCCGCTTTATCCGTCAGCAGCTGGAATGGAGACGCCTCTTTGCCGTGATCGTCACCGATATGAATGCCATCCGCCTGACCCTCTACAAACGCGAGCGTATCAGAGAGCAGAGCCGCTACCTCAAGTATGAGGAAGCTGTCGGCAGTACAGGTCAGTCACAGGGTATCTACATTCAGTTCCTGATCGCGATCATTCATTACATCTCCAGTATCAATGCTGCGATGGCGGCATCCGAGAATCTGAAGAAGGTCATCTTTATCGATAACCCATTTGGTGCTGCCAAGGATATCTATATCTGGGAGCCGATCTTTGCCCTTCTGAAGGCCAACAACGTTCAGCTGGTCGTACCTGCCCGAGGTGCCACACCGGCCATCACAGGTATGTTTGATGTGAACTATGTTCTTGGCCAGAAACTCATGGGACAGGGTCAGCAGACCATTGTGGTTGACTATCATTCCAATATCGTGATCGAAGATGTGGAATACGTGAAGATCGATTACGAACAGCAGGTATTTGATTTCATTTAAGCTTTTTCGAAAGCCGGATTATCACAATCCGGCTTTCTTTTTTTGGTTTGCAATGCCGTCATCTTGTAATGAATGGGGTTATATGTTAAAATGCCATTAAATTGGGTAATTATACGCAAAAATAGGTAATTCCGATAAGGAGATGAACATAAAGTGAGTAAAGCGGATAACAACAGAATCAATGAAGCGGCATTGACCAAGCAGATCAAGAGCCTGGTTCTTCAGGAAAGATATGAAGATGCTCTGAAGGCCCTTGCAGATGTTGACATCAGCCGTATCAAAAATGAGTCCATTCTCTGCCTTGTAGGTGAGGTCTATATGGGTCTTAAGCGATACGATGATGCAGAACGGGTTCTGCTCCGTGTCTATGAGAAGAGACCAAATACCAGAAGAATCCTTGATCTTCTCACAACACTCTACATTGAGAAGAAAGAGTATTCCGAAGCTGAGTATTATTATAAAGAGTTTATCGGTGTGGCCTCCAGAGACCTGCACCGTTATATCCTCAGATATCGTCTGGACAAAGGCAAAGGCGAACGTCTGTCCATTCTGATCGATACACTGGAAAAACTCAAGGATTATGAATATATCGAGGAGTGGGCTTATGAGCTGGCTTCCTTATATGATGCTGCCGGTGAGACTAAGAAATGTATTCGTGAATGTGATGAGATCGTCTTATGGTTTGGTCATGGCGAGTATGTCGATAAAGCCATCGCATTAAAGTGTAAGCTGACGGGTGAACCACTTCCTGAGTTCACAACCGTTGAACTGCACCGAGAAGAGGAAGAGCGCATTGCAGAGCAGGAGCGTATTGCAAAAGAAGCCTCCTTTAATATGAAAGATATGCTGACCGAAGACAGCTTCGAGGGCAGCATTGATGTCGATATGATCGAAAAGGCACTGGAGAACCGTGCAGCCTTTATAGCGGCTCAGCAGAGCAGTCTTCAGGATGCAACGATCGTTGCTGCGCCTGTGACTGCAGAGGAAGAGGATGCCGATGAGGTTCTTCCTGAGATTCCTGAGTCCACAGGCAGTAAGCATGAAAAAGAAAACATCGCCAACCTTTTCAGTTCTCTGATGTCCGGTTTTGGCCAGAAGATCAAAAATGTGATCGAAGAGCAGCCACAGCAGGAGCCTGTAAAGGCTGCGCCTATAGCTGAGGAAGTGGCCGATGAAGATGTCATGGTGATTGAAGAATCTGAAGTTCCGGAGACAGAAGCGATTGAGCAGCCTGTCACAGAGATGCCGGAAACATCGGATGAAGATATTGACGAACCGATGTCTAAAGAGGTGGCAGAGGAAGACAGTCCGGAGACAATCGAGCCGGAAATGATCGATGTGCCTGATGAATTCGACGAGATCGAAGCAATCGATGTGTCTGATGCGATCGATGCGATCGAAGAGGTCGAGGAAATCGAAGCGATCGAGGAAATCGAAGCGATCGACGAAACTGAAGTCATCGAGGAAATCGAAGCGATTGAGGAAATCGAAGCGATTGAGGAAATCGAAGAAATCGACGAAGCAG
>JAZUHQ010000306.1:0-2938 GCA_045641805.1 Lachnospiraceae bacterium | reverse complement strand
ATCTATGACGAGATGATCGTTGTCCGCTGCGATATGGCGAAGAAACTGGGCTTCAACAACTATATCGAGATGGCTTACCTGGAGAGAGGCCGCTACGACTATACCATGGAAGATGCACAGAACTTCCGTAAGCAGGTACGTGATGAGATCACTCCTCTGGGAGTCAAGATCTTTGAGCAGCAGAGAAAGAACCTGAATATCGATCATCTGTACTACTACGATGAAGCCCTTGTCTATCCCGAAGGCAATGCAATGCCCAGAGGAACCAAGGATGAACTGGTAGCAGCTGCTCAGAAGATGTACCGTGAACTTTCCAAGGAGACCGGTGTCTTCTTTGACGCCATGGTCGAGGGAGAGATGTACGATCTGGAGACCAAGCCTAATAAGCGCGGCGGTGGATACTGCACCTTCCTTCCCGGTGTCAAGATGCCTTTTATCTTCTCCAACTTCAACGGAACCGGTGCGGACGTAGATGTCCTGACCCACGAGGCAGGACACGCTTTCCAGGCCTATACCGCAGCACGCTGCCTGCCCCTGGCGGAGCAGACCCATGCCGGTGCAGAGGTTGCAGAGATCCATTCCATGGCTATGGAATACTGGACTTATCCCTGGATGGAGTATTTCTTCGGAGAAGAGGCAGACAAGTATCGTTATGCGCATCTGAGTTCTGCTCTTTCCAACGTACCTTACCTTGTCAGTGTCGATGAGTTCCAGGAGAAGGTCTTCCAGAATCCTACCATGAGCGCAAAGGAGCGCCGCAAAGTATGGTATGAGATCGAAAAGACCTACATGCCCTGGAGAGATTACGATGGCAATGAGTTCCTGGGAGAGGGTGGATTCTGGATGCAGAAGCAGCACGTCTTCCTGTTCCCCTTCTATTACATTGAGTATGCAATGGCTATCATGGGCGCCTTTGAGTTCTATACCAAGCAGAAGGATGACCGTGAAGCGGCATGGGGTGATTATCTGCGCCTTTGCGAGGCTGGCGGCAGCAAGGGATACTTTGACCTTCTGACCTATGCAAACCTGAGCATTCCGGTGAAGGAAGGCAGTGTCAAGAAGTGCATTGCCGGGATCGTTGAGGAATTAAAGCTGTAAGATTGGAATGTCATATATGAGATAATAATAGATCTGGCTCTGCTTGGTGACAAGCAGAGCTTTTTCTATCTTCACGAGAGTCATGTTTTTGTAAATCGGGAACAGGAAGAACAAAAATGCGGAATAAAATACAGCAAAAATACGGAATAAAATACAGCAAAAATACGGAATCATGTTGACGTGCCCATGGTAAAGAGTATAATGAAGAGGATAGAGGGGGTGAGGTAAATGAATAGAGAAGGTTATCTGTCAAGAATTGTGGACAAGCAGTTGGAACTGAAACTGAGAGCATTTGGTGCAACGCATATTGTCGGACCTAAATGGTGTGGGAAAACGACAACGGCGGAGCAGTATGCCAAAAGTTCAATTAAACTGCAACGTGATCCCAACAAGGAAGCACTGATCAGAACAGCTGAAATAAATCCTATTGCGTTGTTGCGTGGAGAAACCCCCAGATTAATTGATGAATGGCAGGATGCTCCTAATTTATGGGATGCTGTACGTTCTTATTGTGATGATAACAGGGGACGAGGTCATTTTATTCTGACAGGATCAACTTCAAAAAAGGTGACAACTTCGCATACCGGAACAGGAAGAATTTCCAAACTCAAAATGTATCCCATGAGTTTGTACGAGTCTGGAGAGTCAAATGGAGCAGTATCTATCATGGACCTGTTTGACGGAAAAGAGCAATTGGAAAATGGATGTGTCTCTAACCTTAGTATTGAAGAACTGATTTTTGCAGCATGCAGAGGGGGATGGCCGGAAAGTATTCTGTTTGATGACAAGGAAGCACAGCTCGCTATACCTAAAGATTACTATCATCAGATATATGAAGAGGATATTTTTAAGGTGGATGACACGAAGCGCAGCAGCAGAACAATGCGCGCTGTCATCAATTCATATGCACGGAATATTTCCACATTAGCTAAAACATCAAATATTATGGCTGATGTGAATGCAACTAATGATATCTCGGATAAAACATTGAGTGATTATATCGAAGTACTGGAAAGATTGTTTATAGTAGAAGACCTATTCGGATGGTGTCCGGCAATACGTTCTGCAAGTGCAATGCGGAATGGAAAGAAGAGAGAATTTGTAGATCCGTCAATTGCAGTAGCGGCATTAGGGGTGTCTCCGGAATATTTTGATACAGATCTTAAAACATTTGGGTTCATTTTTGAATGTCTGTGTATTCGAGACTTAAGAGTATATTCATCTGCTAATAATGGGCAGATGTCATATTATCATGACAGATATGGGTTAGAGGCTGATGGAGTTTTACATCTTGATGATGGAAGGTACGCCTTATTGGAGTTTAAATTGGGAAGTCGAGAAATAGAAGAGGGAGCAAGTCATCTATGTGAAATAGAAGAATTGATTAAAAAACATAATGAAACAGAAAAACAGGTACCAATCAGGCTTCCGGATCTGAAAATTGTTATCACCGGAACACAATATGGATACAAGAGACCAGATGGAGTTTATGTTGTTGCAATCGGGTGTCTGAAGTATTGATTATAAAACGTTCTTATGAAAAGAGGAGATTCCCATGGCAATCGGTATTTTATTCGCAACTGATTTTGTTTGTCCTTATTGTATTGTAGCAAAACATACGCTGCTGCAGGCAATCGGAGACAGGAATGATGTAGAGATCGAACTGCTTCCCATCGAGCTGACCATGCCGGGAAAACCGCAGGTAGATACATATCACGATGAGGCTAGGAAAGAAAAGTGGGCGAAGAGCCTGATTCCCTTCTGTGAGTCTCTGGGACTGCCGGTGCATATGCCTCCGCACGTTATTCCTCGTCCCTACACTCATCTGGCGTGGCAAGGA
>JAZUHQ010000305.1:0-2584 GCA_045641805.1 Lachnospiraceae bacterium | reverse complement strand
GCAAGGCCTCCGTTGACAAGGTCAGCCAGTTCTGCATCGCCTTTTGTCAGGCAGAGAACCGTATCATTCTCTGTGCCCGCAACCACGTTGTACTTGATACCGGAAGTTTCCTGGCAGTAGATCTCCGCCATAATGGTATCGATCATGACAGCATCAGCGCCGCCATTTTTCAGCTCCATAACGGCTGTTCCGGCATTCTTGAAGCGCTTAACCTTGATGTCTTTCGCTTCACCAAAATCTGTATTCTCTCCGGATACGATCAGGTCGGCGGTTGCGCCCTCTAAAACAGCGACTTTAAGGCCTGCAAGATCATCCAGGGTCTCATAACCCACACCTTTGGCGCAGATGATGGACTGCGAGCCTGTATAATAGACATCAGAGAAATCCACGCTCTGGGCTCTCTCTTCTGTCGGTCCGATCGCTGCTGCGATCACCTGAAGATCGCCTGCTTCCATTGCTCCGATCAGGGAATCGAACGGAAGATCACGCCAGTTGATCGTGAAGTTCTCTTCTTCGGCGATAGCCTCCATCAGTTCAATGTCAAAGCCTGTCAGTGCGCCGTTCTCGTCAAGATACTCAAATGGCGCATACTCTGCATTCGTTCCAACGACAACCGTTTTTGGCTCGTCCGCAAAAGCAAATGATCCGATAGCCAGAATCATGGCCATGATCATCAGCAGACCGGCGATCGGCTGCCATACGTGTTTACGTTCCATGTTGCTCCTCCTCTTATAATGATATATGTGTTCAGGAAGACGCCTTCCTGATTTAAGGTTCTCTATGCTTCATACGGACTTCCGTATCCAAAAGCACCATCGATCATACAGATCTTGGCCGCAAAGGCAGCAGCCTCAGCGATCGCTCCCCGGATAGCCTGAGGTCTTTCCTCTCCGGCTTTCTCTCTGGCAATGAAACCAACGAGAAAGGCGGTGAGCAGCGAATCTCCTGCCCCCATCGTATCGACCACCTTTTCAAGCGGCACTGCACCCTGCTCATAAAAACGCTGACCATCATAGAGCATGCAGCCTTTGGCACCTCTGGAAGCGGAGACGATCTCCGGTCCAAGGTCCTTCATAAACCTGAGATGGGCTCTGACCGCTTCATCATCCCCGTCATGGGAACAGAAAGCGTAGGTCACATGAGGGGCTACCATCTTGTAGTAATCTTCATCGGAATCATCCGAAAAATCGAAGGATACCGGGATACCCGCATTTTTGATCTTTGAGAGCTCACTCTCCATATAGGAATAGTTGCCGCTGTGAACCAGGTCAAAGGTCTTCATATAGTCCAGGTCTTCCGGAGACAGAACAAAAGCTGTCTTTCCCCGAATACCGCCCTGGTTATAATCCCCAAAAATGCGCTCGCCGCAGGTGATGGTCACCTTAGAGTAGCCATTCTCACCGTGAAGGGTGACACACCTTGAAATATCTATGCCCAGGTCCTTGAGTATCTCCTGTACAAACGCCCCCGCTCTGTCATCACCAAAGTAGCCCATGTAGGCACTTCTCTCAGCCCCAAACATGCTGGCATAGGCAGCGAAGTTGACACAGTTTCCACCCGGATACATGGTATGGGTGTGCTCGTAGATATCGACAACATTGTCTCCAAATCCGAGTACACTGACTTTTTTCTTATCCATCACAAACCTCTTTTAATACTCAACCACGCCCATGTAACGTCTCATATCGAGAGGGTGACGGCGTTTATTCTGAAGAGCGGTTCTGTAAGCAACCGTCATCTTATAGAAAAGCATTGGCTCAAAATAGGAAACGACGGATGGATCCACCGCATCCATACCATAATCAGCCGCATCGATCACTTCATACTTTCTGCCATACTTCTGAAGGAAAGCGATCGCTCTCTCATCCATGACACGGTTCTTGCCTGTACCTGCCATCACAATATAAAGATGGTCTTCATCGGTCACTTCAAAAGGTCCGTGGAAGTACTCTCCGCTGTGGAGGTAACAACAGTCCATCCACTGCATTTCCTGAAGGGAACAGATGGCGAATCCATAGGCCTGAGAGTAGGAGGCACCGGATGCCATGATATAGAGGAAAGGCTCCTCACTATACTTCTCGGCAAAGAGCCAGGTTGCATTCAGAACCTTCTTCATCGCCGCTGCAATGATCGCATCAATCTTTGTAAAGCCATCCTTGATCAGGTCATAGAGGACATACTCAGGCTCCTGAAGATGCATGAGTTCATTGAGTAAGGAAAGGACAATGCCCTGTGGTTTATCGATCTCATCGACCTCATCGGACCAGTCGTACACACAGACATGGAAATCTGCATCCGTACACTTGGAGTCCGGATTGTGGGTCAGTGTGACCACGGATGCCCCATAAGAGACTGCCAGTTTTGCAGCCTCCACAGCTTCCCCTGTGTTGCCGCTATGTGAGCAGACAATGACAAGACTGTCCTTGCCAAGGTGCTTTGGAGGGGTCGTCACCAGTTCCTTGCTTGTCAGCCATGCAGAGTGCATGGTCATTGACTCAGACTGAATAAAATAGTATCCCGGATAAAGATCGACTAAGGATCCTCCGCATGCCACAAAATAAACATCTCTGATCATGCCTTTTTC
>JAZUHQ010000304.1:0-2963 GCA_045641805.1 Lachnospiraceae bacterium | reverse complement strand
GTGGTAGGTGCAGGCACCTATACCACCTCTATTTCAGGAAGCACCATCGCTTATCAGAGAAATCTGCTTCCGCTTAAAAACATACCGGTGATCAAGCTGGATGAGGGCCTTCAGACAGACTGCTTTGAGGGACGCAAAGAGGCGATCATCGATCATATCAGATGGTATCTGAATCAGAATGATACCGATCTGTTTATTCTTGCAATGAACGGTAAGAGGGATCCGGCTTATCGGGAGATGAAACTGGCGGCAAAAACCATCGGGGACATCTGTCAGGCTGTTCTGCCTGAGGACGCACCGATCCTTCTGGTCATAGAGTGTGACATCGCGAAAGCGATGGGGCAGATGATCCGGATGCTTCCGGATATGCATCGCCCGGTCATCGCCATCGACAGTATCCATGTCGAGGACGGTGAGTATGTAGATATGGGAAAACCAATGATGAATGGCATGGTGATTCCCGTAGTAGTGAAAACGTTAATTTTTGGGTAATGAGGTGACAAGATGAGACTGGCAACCGTACTTTCAGGACAGGCTTTCCTGTTCCGGTCCATTACGGAAGTAATGGCCAAGGCGAATGAACTCAAATCCGGTGATGTGCTGGCAGGCATAGCGGCCACATCCGATCTTGAGCGTATTGCAGCCAAAGAAGTCTTAAGTCAGCTGTTGCTTTCCGATATTCGTAACCATCCGGCGGTTCCTTATGAGGAGGACGAAGTCACCAGGATCAATCAGGATGGTCTCGATGAAACAGTTTATAACCGAATCAAGAACTGGACGGTTTCCGACCTCCGTGAGTATATCTTAGACCACGGAACGAGCGAGGAAGATATCCGGACACTTGGACGGGGACTGACAGCGGAGATGGTAGCAGCGGTCACGAAGCTGATGACCAATATGGATCTGGTTTATGGGGCCAGCAAGGTACGTGTACCAGCTACCTGTAACACGACCATCGGTCTTCGCGGCACACTGGCCACAAGACTTCAGCCAAACCATTCCACCGACAACGTGGAAGGTATCACAGCTTCTCTTTTTGAGGGCCTGAGCTACGGCTGTGGTGATGCGCTTCTGGGATTGAACCCGGTCAATGATACCGTATCATCCCTGGCAGAAGTATTAAAACGATTCGACGAAGTCAAGCATGCCTTTGGCATTCCGACACAGATCTGTGTTCTGGGACATATCACCACACAGATCGAAGCGGTCAAGCAGGGCGCACCAACCGATCTGATCTTCCAGTCCATTGCCGGAAGTGAGAAGGGCAACAAAGCCTTTGGTTTCAGCGCAGCGACAGTCAGAGAGGCGCTGGCACTTCTCAAGGAGAAGGGCACAGGAAAAGGACCGGATGTCATGTATTTCGAGACCGGTCAGGGATCCGAGCTCTCTTCAGACGCCCACTTCGGTGCAGACCAGGTAACGATGGAAGCCAGATGCTATGCATTTGCCAGAGAATTCCATCCGTTCATGGTCAATACTGTCGTTGGCTTTATCGGACCTGAGTATCTGTATGATTCCAGACAGGTCATCCGTGCAGGTCTTGAGGACCACTTCATGGGTAAACTGTCCGGCATTCCGATGGGTTGTGACTGCTGTTACACCAATCATATGCAGGCCGATCAGAATGATATTGAAAATCTGTCCATGCTGCTTGGCGCAGCTGGCGTTAACTATATTTTAGGCGTGCCATCCAGTGATGATGTCATGCTGAACTATCAGACCAATGCCTATCATGATGTGGCCACGATCCGTGAGATCCTGGGGCTCAGACCGATCAGGGAGTTTGATCAGTGGCTGGAAAAGATGGGTATCAGTGAAAACGGCAAGCTGACGAAATACGCCGGTGACCCGACCATTTTTACAGGGAAAAGAGGTGGCAGGTCATGGCATTAGATGAAAGATTGATCGAGCAGATCGTCAGAGAAGTCATCAAGGAGATGGTATCTTCCGGTCAGCTGACAGGCGGAAGCCTTGAAGAGCAGATCGGTGCGGCAGTCAGGGGCAGAGCAGAAGGTTCTGAGCCTGAGGTGGATATCAAGGACGATATCACCAGCAAGGAAGTCAAGATGCAGCCACTGATCGACCATCCTGAGGATCCACAGGCACTCGGCCGTATGATGAAGACGACCACTGCCCGAATCGGTGTTGGCTGTGCCGGACCGAGACTGAAAACACAGACACTTCTGGCACTCCGTGCCGACCATGCGAAAGCAAGAGACGCGGTTATGCTGGATGTTAAGCAGGAGGTACTGGATGAGCTGGGACTTTTCAGTGTTCAGACCTGCTGTGTAGAGAAAAATGAATACCTGACAAGACCGGACCTGGGCCGTAAGCTCAATGATGAAGGTGTTGCCAGAGTAAGAAGTGAATGTATCAAAAATCCGGATGTACAGCTGATCGTGGCGGATGGCCTCAGTTCCACTGCCATCAATGCCAACATCCGAAATGTACTGCCAATGCTGAAGGATGGCCTTTCCGAAAAGGGTATCAAGCTGGGTACCACCTTCTTCGTCCGCTACGGACGTGTCGGCGTGGAAGACCACATCGCAGAGCTTCTGAATGCAAAAGTGGTCTGCATCTTCGTTGGTGAGAGACCGGGTCTTGGCAGTGCGGAAAGTATGAGTGCTTACATCGCCTACAATGCGAAGGTGGGTATGCCTGAAGCCAGAAGAACGGTTGTGTCCAACATCCACAAGGATGGTATCACGGCGGTCGAAGCCGGTGCCTACCTGACAGATCTGATCGCTCAGATCCTGGAGATGAAGGCCAGCGGTATCGAGCTTCAGAACTAAGGAGGAACTGAGGATGAAAGGTGACAGACTGAAAACAAAAGTCCTGAGCCTCCAGCTGATTCCAAATGCCAACAGAGAACTTCTGGCCCAGATGCAGGTGCCGGAGGATCACAGAAGTCTTGGTATCATTACCACCGACTGTGATGATGTCTCCTATGCGGCCCTGGATGA
>JAZUHQ010000303.1:0-4514 GCA_045641805.1 Lachnospiraceae bacterium | reverse complement strand
CACAGGCAAGAAGGTTCCTTTCTATAAGGCTGATATTCTTGACCGTGCAGCTCTTGAAGAGGTGTTCGGTAAGGAAGACATCAGCGCAGTTATTCATTTTGCAGGTCTGAAGGCTGTCGGCGAATCTGTTGCAAAGCCAATCGAGTACTATACAAACAACATCGCAGGCACACTCGTTCTCACAGATACAATGAGAAAGTTCGGCTGCAAGAACATCATCTTCAGTTCTTCCGCAACTGTTTATGGCGATCCTGCAGAGATCCCTATCACAGAGAACTGTCCAAAGGGTACTTGCACAAACCCATATGGCTGGACAAAGCATATGCTTGAGCAGATCCTTACAGATATCCAGAAATCCGATCCTGAATGGAACGTTGTTCTTCTCAGATACTTCAACCCAATCGGTGCGCATAAGAGCGGTATGATCGGTGAGGATCCTAAGGGTATTCCAAACAACCTGCTTCCATACGTTGCACAGGTTGCAATCGGTAAGCTTGAGTGCCTCGGCGTCTTCGGTGATGACTATAATACACCGGACGGTACAGGTGTCAGAGACTACATCCACGTTGTTGACCTTGCTGTCGGCCACGTAAAGGCTGTAGAGAAGCTGGCTGACAAAGATGGCGTTTCCATCTACAACCTTGGTACAGGTAACGGTTACTCCGTTCTTCAGGTTGTGCATGCGTTTGAGAAGGCTTGCGGCCACCCAATCAACTACCAGATCAAACCTAGAAGACCTGGCGATATCGACATGTGCTACTGTAACCCTGCAAAGGCAAAAGCAGAGCTTGGCTGGGAAGCTCAGTACGGCATCGATGAGATGTGTGCAGACTCCTGGAAGTGGCAGAGCCAGAACCCTAACGGTTACAACGATTAATCCAATAAGTATGACAGACAGCCTCCTGATCATAAGGTCAGGAGGCATCATTTTTTAATGGGATACATAGAGGTCTCCTGTTGAGAAATCCATCAACAGGTGGTATACTATAAACATCTAAGATCAAAATCTTGTATTGAGATCAAAGATGTGTTTGAATGGTTCCCGCTTTATCCTGAAGTTGACTGAAGGAGAATGAGGACCTTATTCTATTGTTTACAGTGGACACGTCTTTGACGTGTCTTTTTTTTCGACATAATTTCCCGGTTCTTTCAACCGGTCCAATGAGGAGACCCTATCATGGAAACTAGAATCGCAATTATCGGTATCATTATTGAAGATGTGGATGCAACCACTCAGATCAACACGCTGCTTCATGACTATGGCATGTATATCATCGGACGTATGGGTATTCCATACAGAGAACGCAATGTCAACATCATTTCCATCGTTCTGGATGCGCCAAACGATGTGATCAATACATTAGCCGGAAAGATTGGTAAGGTGAATGGTGTGAGTGCCAAGACAATCTATTCCAAGGTTTAGGAGGGGCAGGTCAATGAAAAAGATAGCTGTTTATGGTAAAGGTGGTATTGGCAAATCCACCATTATTTCCAATCTGGCAGTTGCCCTTTCAGAGATGGGCCTTAAGGTTGTTCAGATCGGCTGTGATCCTAAAGCAGACTCCACACTGGCTTTAAGAGAAGGCAGAAAGATGCCGACGGTTCTTGAGACCATGCGTCAGAAGATGAACAACTTCACACTGGATGAAGTCGTTATGGAAGGTTACCAGGGTGTTGTCTGTGTGGAAGCAGGCGGTCCTGTTCCCGGTATGGGCTGTGCCGGCAGAGGCATTATGACAGCGCTTGAAAAACTGGAGGCAAAGGGCCTTTACAAGACCTGTCAGCCGGATGTCGTGCTTTTTGATGTTCTGGGCGATGTGGTCTGCGGCGGCTTCTCCATGCCTATGAGAAGCGGCAATGCAGATGAAGTCCTGATCGTGACATCCGGAGAAAACATGTCGATCTATGCGGCAGCCAATATCGCTATGGCCATCCATAACTTTAAAGGCAGAGGCTATGCTTCCCTCGGCGGTTTGATCCTGAACTGCAGAGAGGTGGAGAATGAGGAAGCCAAAGTTCTGGAGCTGTGTAAAGATATTGATTCTGAGATCATTTGCAAAGTGCCAAGAAGTCGTCTGGTGACCGATGCCGAAACGATGGGAAAGACTGTGATGGAAGTCTACCCGGGCAGCGACGTTGCACAGGCGATCAGAAATCTGGCCAATGACATAGCAAAGAGAGTGGAAAAGCATGCTTAAACGAATCACCAGAGACGATCAAACTGAATATATCACAGGCATGCCGATCGGTCAGGCCCAGTACCCGGCACCCTTTAAAGCCGGACTGGAATACAGTTCTCCTGCCAGAGGTCAGTGGAACATTGTCCATACCGGTATGCTGATTCCCGAGACGCATCAGATCTTTGTCTGTGCCTATGGATGTCTTCGCGGCGTTGTTCTGACAGCGGCCGAGATGAATGCCATGGACCGTTATTCCGCCATTGTCATCAAAGAGGAGAATGTCTTAAGCGGCGGCATGGAGACACTCATGATCGAAGGTGTGGCGGACATTTTAAATAAACTGCCATACAGACCAAGGGGCATTCTGATCTTTATCAGCTGTCAGCATTTCTTCCTGGCTTATGATCAGGACCTGGTCTATGAGACTTTGAGAGCACGTTTTCCGGATGTCAGATTTGTGGACTGTTACATGATTCCGACCCTCCGCAAGTGCGGTGTGACACCGGATCAGAAGATGCGTATCCAGATGCACCGTATGCTTGAGAGGGCAGAAGTGCAGGATCCGAAACGGGTCAATCTGATCGGATCAAACCTGCCGCTCTATGAAAAAAGTGAGCTCCGTCAGATCCTGGCGGACAACGGCTACAAGCTGACCAGTCTTCATGACTGTCAGACATTTGATGATTATCTGGATCTTTCCGGCGCATCCATCAATCTCTACTACGAACCAACCGTGGCCATGGGAGCAGCGGATATGGAGGAGCGACTTTCACAGAAAGCGGTCTATCTGTCTTTTGCCATGCGTCCACAGGATATAGAAAAAGTCTATGAGCACCTTCAAGAGGAACTGGGTCTTCAGGAGATGGACCTTGAAGAGCTGATGGATGAGACAGAAAAGAAAATAGAAAAAACGAAGGCACTGATCGGAGATACACCGATCACTCTGGATCAGTCGCTGACCTTCCGATATATGAACTTTGCCCGCATGTTACTTGAAAACGGCTTTAACGTGGACCACATCTATGGCGATATGATCCTGCCGGATGATCAGGAAGATTTTGAGTGGATCAAGGCTAACTATCCACAGATTCTCCTGGATTCCGTGACACGCCCTGAGATGCGCATTTCAAAGCGCGGCAGAGAGGGAAAAGTACTGGCACTCGGCCAGAAGGCAGCCTATTTTTCAGGTACCGACCACTTCGTCAACTTTGTGGAAAGCGGCGGTTATTTCGGCTTCAGAGGTCTGATGGCGGTCATGGATCTGATGGTGGATGCCTACGTATTTGAAAAAGACAGAAAGGAGATCATCCAGCGCAAAGGCTATGGATGTGAGAGCTGCTTATGAGACAGGTTGCAGGATTAATATCCACCTATTCATCCGACGAATTTGGCATCTGTTCCGCACTCTTTGAGCTGGGCGGTATGGTGGTGATGCACGATGCATCCGGCTGTAATTCCACTTACACAACCCACGATGAGCCCCGCTGGTATGACATGGACAGTCTGATCTTTATCTCCGCCATTTCAGAGATGGAAGCCATCATGGGAGATGATCAGAAACTGATCGATGATCTGATCGAAACAGCGGAGGAACTGAAACCAAAGTTTATCGCCATTGTCGGCGCACCGATTCCTTATATGATCGGTACAGACTTTGAGGCCATTGCGACGATCGTTGAGAATGCGACCGGCATCCCGACCATGGGATTTGAGGCCAATGGTATGAATGATTACTGTCAGGGCGTATCCATGGCTCTTGAAAGACTGGTGGCGCGTTTCTGTACTCAGGAGATGGAGAAGACAGAAGCTTTATCTGTCAATATCCTGGGGGCGACACCGCTCGATTTTTCACTGAATGGCAGTATCGACACGATCAAAGCATGGATCAGGGCAAACGGCATGCAGGTCAACTGCTGTATGTCCATGGGCAGCAGCCTTGAGGAGATTCAAAAGGCCGGCTGCGCCCACGTCAACCTTGTTCTCTCTTATGGAGGTCTTGCAGCCGCAGAAGTCTTAAAAGAGCGCTATGGCATCCCATATGTAGTGGGCGTTCCTTTCGGCAGCGCCTTTGCAGACCATGTGAGTGCCTGCCTTCAGAAGGCAGCCGCTTCAGGCGAAGGTATCATCGCCTACAAGGATCCTGCCTACGATTACGTGGCCAAGATCATTCGAAGTTTTATGGGCGGCACGATGGACATGAAAAACCAGATGATCATTGGAGAATCTGTATTTTCAGCCTCTCTATCCGCAGCCATGGAGCTGGAAACCGGAAGACACTATCAGGTCTGTTGTCCTGTGACAACGAGGGAAGATCTTCTTCGGGAAGGGGATCTA
>JAZUHQ010000302.1:0-10931 GCA_045641805.1 Lachnospiraceae bacterium | reverse complement strand
CGATCTTCTTCGGACTCAATTTTTGTATGACTTTAGTGCCATCTGTCGTCTTAATGATTTCCATGCTGATGCTTGTTGTGACCAATATCGTTTATTATTACGAGATGGAGATTGTGGGTGACCGTGAGAAAAATATCTATTTTGAGAGAGCTAAACGAGCCGCCTTGAAGAAAGAAAAGAATATTTTTGACAATGAGGAGGAAAAGCCTGAAAAGAGATTCTCATTCAGAAGGATTGTAAAAATCGGATGTATGATACCATGCATTCTGATTGCAGGGATGATCCTTGTGTTCATCGCTGTCGCTCTCTTTGATATGGCAGTCGATTGGCTGTCAGGTATCATTTGGTTACCGATGTTGATTGTTTTGACAGGTTTGCCGATCGTTGGCTATGGAGCCTATAAGAAGGAGCCTTTTTTTCATCCGGTCTATTATATCGTTCCATTGTTGACCGGATTATTATCTGTTTTTGTCTTCAAGGAAAAACCGGTTTCCGATGCCCAGTATTATATCGCCGTGATTCTGAATCTCCTTGCGATGCTTTTGGTTTTAACCGGTATCTGGAGAATGCTGAATGTTCTGACCACAAGGCCATTACCTCAGTTTCAGGAAAGAGGAGGTGACAGCTATGAGAAATAAAGGAAAAATGCTTCTGTTTCTCTGCAGCCTTGTCCTGCTCTTCCTGTTTGAAAAGGGAAATGTTTTGGCCTCGGAAGTGAGCGGGGAATCAGCCACCTATGAAGCGATTGTCGATGATCAGTCAGATCTTTTCACACAGGAAGAGGAAGAAAGAATCCTTGAGAAGATGCGTCCGATCACGGACTGCAGTCATGTGGCTATCTTGACAAGAGACAGTAATGACCTGACTACGAATAAGTATCTGGAAAATTTCCATAAGGAGCACTGGAAAGGACAGCCAAGTGTGATCTGCATTTACGATTTCGGAGAAAATGTCGTTCATATATCCCGATTTGGTGATAAGGAGGCATTCACTGAAGTTAATGATGTATCTCTTAAGATTATTATGGATGAGATGATGATAGATATCAATAACGGCGATTTTGTAGAAGCGTCTATCATTTATGCTAAAAGGCTGAACCGACTGATTCATGGGGAGTCTCAGCTTCCAATTTGTATTGTTACCGAAGAGGGCTACGATGTGATCATTGATGATCAGGCGGGGCTTTTAACCGATGACGAGAAAGAAGAACTGCTTCCTGTCATGCAGGACATTGGCGTATACGGTCATGTCGTCTTCGTAACTACCGAAGAAAACGAAAAGAATGCCCAGCAGTACTGCAGAGATTATTTTGATGCCAATTGGGAGGCAGGTTCTGCCGTGATCTTTCTCATCGATATGGACAATCGTGTCCTTCGTATTGAAAGCTTTGGACATGGTCAGTTGTATAACGATATCAGTGTGGCGTATGCCAACACCATCACGGATAATGTGTATCGATATGCCGGTGATCAGGACTATTTCCACTGCGCCTATACGGCATTTTCTCAGATCTATGATGTGCTTGAGGGCAAACGAATTGCTCAGCCGATGAAATACATCAGTAATGCTTTGCTGTCGTTGATTCTTTCTGTCTTCATCATCTTTATCTATGTCCGCAGAAGAGCCATGCAGAAAGCACCGGCTATAGATGACATGCTTTCGTATATCGATTATTACTGCAATGTGGGTAAGGTGAAGAAGGTCCTTATCAAGAAAAAAAGAATTCGCAGCAATTCAAATTATGGCAGCAGCGGATCTTCTTTGGGAGGAAGCGCAGGTGGTTACTCGAGCAGCAGCCATTCAAGCAGCTCTTCGAGCAGTTATAGAAGCAGTTCTTCCCATAGTTCCGGTCATTCCTCCGGCTCTTCAGGATCTCATGGCGGCGAGCATCGATTCTAGTCGATGGATTCCGTCTTGATGGGAAGACGTATATCGATTATAATGAAAAAGATTGTTTGTTTGAAAGAGAGGCATGAGACACGTGAATTACGCAGATATTAAATACTGCGATGTGGCCAATGGCAAGGGCGTCAGAGTTTCCCTGTTTGTCAGTGGATGCACCCATCGCTGTAAAGGTTGTTTTAATGAGATCGCCTGGAATTTTGATTACGGCGAGGCATTTACAAGAGAGACGGAAGACCGTGTGATCGGATATCTGAATAAATCTTATATCGCAGGTCTCAGCCTTCTGGGAGGAGAACCTTTTGAGAGGGCCAACCAGCAGGGATTACTGCCGCTCCTTCGCAGAGTGAAAGCAGAACTACCGGGTAAAGACATCTGGTGTTATTCCGGATATGATTTTGAAAAAGACATTCTCGGCAAAATGTGCAAGGACTGGCCTGAAAGCAGAGAGATGCTTTCCTACATTGACATTCTGGTCGATGGCAAGTTTGTGGAAGAACTGAAGAGCCCAAGCCTTCAGTTTAAAGGCTCTGCCAACCAGAGAATCATCGATGTGAAAGCGTCTTTAAAAGAAGGAAAAGTTGTACTGTGGCAGGATCAGGACTATGCGCCGGTAGAGATCAGAAAGAACTGACAGGAGGAAAAATAAATGAGCGAGACAATTAAGATCATGTACCATTCCGATGCAATTGAGAAATTACGTTATATTGATGGCAAGTCCGACTGGATCGATCTGAGAGCTGCGGAGGATGTTGTTCTTAAAAAGGGAGACTTCAAGCTGATCAGTCTTGGCATCTCCATGAAGCTTCCGGATGGCTATGAAGCCCATATCTGTCCAAGAAGTTCAACCTATAAAAACTTCGGTCTGATCCAGGCCAACCATATGGGTATTGTGGATCAGTCCTACTGCGGCAGCAATGATATCTGGCGTTTCCCTGCACTGGCGATGAGAGACACGGAAATTCATGTCAATGACCGTATCTGTCAGTTCAGAATTATGAAAAATCAGCCTCAGATCAATTTCATGGAAGTAGATCAGCTTGAAGGCGAAGATCGCGGCGGATTTGGTTCCACAGGTACCAAATAAGGCGAAAACCCTTAAAAGTACTGCATTTTATGCTTGTCAAGTATGAGCTAAAAAAATATAATGAGTAGAGTATAGTTTTGATAATGAATATGAGGTGATCAATATGTTAGATATTAAATTAATCAGAGAGAACCCTGATAAAGTAAAAGCGGGTTTAAAGGCTAAAGAAGTTGATTGCGATGCAGCAATTGACAAGATTCTTGAGCTGGATGCTCAGAGAAAGAGCGGCCTTCAGGAAGTTGAGGCTTTAAAGGCTCAGCAGAATAAAGTTTCCAAGCAGATCCCTGCAATGAAGAAAGCAGGTCAGGATGTTGCCCCTATCTTCAAGGAGATGGGCGAGATCAAAGAGAAGATCGCAGGTCTTGATGCAAAGGTTAAGGAAGTGGATACAGAGTTCAAGTCCTTAATGCTCGGCCTTCCAAACCTTCCTGACGATGACCTTCTTCCGGGCGGCAAGGAAAACAACGAGCCACTTCGTTACTTTGGCGAGCAGAAGACATTCGATTTTGAGCCAAAGAACCACGTTGATCTCTGTACAGGTCTTGGCCTGATCGACTACGAGCGTGGTGTAAAGCTTGGTGGTAACGGCTTCTGGATCTACAGAGGTATGGGTGCGCGTCTTGAGTGGGCACTTCTCAACTACTTCATCGATACACATCTTGCAGATGGCTATGAAATGATCATGCCACCATACATGCTTGAGTATCAGTGTGGTCTCACAGCTGGTCAGTTCCCTAAGTTCGCTGATGAAGTTTACAAGATCGCTAACCCAACAGACAAGGGCGGCGTTCACTACATGCTTCCAACAGCTGAGGCAGCACTGGCTTCCATGTACAGAAACGAGATCTTAACAGAGGCAGACCTTCCTAAGAAGTTCTTCTCCTACACACCATGTTTCAGAAGAGAAGCTGGTTCCTACAGAGCAGACGAGAGAGGTATGGTTCGTGGTCATCAGTTCAACAAGGTTGAGATGTTCCAGTACACATTACCTGAACAGTCCGATGCTGCTTTCGATGAGCTCGTAGCAAAGGCTGAGGCACTCGTTAAGGGTCTTGGTTTCCACTTCAGAACAGTGAAGCTTGCAGCAGGTGACTGCTCCGCTTCCATGGCAAGAACATACGATATCGAGATCTCCATCCCATCCATGAATGGTTACAAGGAAGTATCTTCCGTATCCAACGCAAGAGAGTACCAGGCTAGAAGAGGTAATCAGAGAGTCAGAAGAGCAGACGGTAAGATCGAGTTCATGCATACATTAAACGGTTCCGGTCTTGCAACATCCCGTGTTCTTCCTGCACTTGTTGAGCAGAATCAGTTAGCAGATGGTTCCATCGTTGTTCCGGAAGTACTCAGAAAATATCTTGGTGGTATCGAGATCATCAAAAAATAATAAGGTGACTTTGAATGCATGATTATTTGAGAGCAGTTGGATTCAGCAAGGTTACCCACAGAAGGGATCTGAAACAGATCCTGGACATGGTCATCGCTCAGCCGCAGCAGGAGTACATCGCCTGCGATGAGGGAAAGACACCTTATGCCGAAAAGAGCCGCGATTTTCTTCCGAATGCAGGATTGACTGTAAGGGGAGAAGTGGATGAGAGAGGCATGTTCAATTTTGAATATTTCTTCCCTCACTACAACGGCAGCCACTTTGCCTCCACAGAGATCATCAATTTTGAGAAGATCTCCGAGCGCGAAGAATATGACGGTGTCTGTGATCCGGTAAACCTTGGTGTTTCAATGATCTTTCATATGAATCGACTGGTTGATTATGCGGAAAATGTGGCAGGACAGGGTTTCCTGGAAGCCGGCATCAGAGTTTCTGCATTGTCCATCTCCGGAACAGTTCTCATTCCGATCGCAAGATCCGAGGAACAGAAAAACCGACTCAGGAAAGAGACGGAGAACCGCAATGGTATGATTGCGGCTGCCAGACAGGGAGACCAGGAAGCACTTGAGAATCTGACAATAGATGACATAGATTTATATACAGAGATTTCTAAAAGAATCAAGCATGAAGACATTCTGTCCATCGTAGAATCTTCCTTTATGCCTTACGGTATTGCCTGTGACCATTACGCGATCCTGGGTGATATCACGGAATGTCAGGAAGCCTACAATCAGCTGACAGGAGAGAAGGTCTACCAGCTCACGGTTGAGTGCAATGACCTTCCGATCGATATCTGTATCAATGCAGAGGACCTCCTTGGAGAACCTCAGCCGGGCAGACGATTCAGAGGCACGATCTGGCTTCAGGGAAATCTGGAAGAAATCATTTAGTGAGAAAGAGACGCAATCGTTGGCGTCTCTTTTCTCATCTAAAGATTATTTTGCTTCGTAGTTGAAAAATGCAGTGTAATAAGGCAGAATTAGGTTATAAACATGAACTATATGATTAGTTTGTTTGAACGATAGTTCATTCCCTTTCCTCTTTGTATGACATAGAATGAATTTGCAGTAAAGAAACATTGAAGGAAACGTATTGTTTATGAAATTGCCGGAATTTGGAGATCACCTCAGATCTATACGAAAGAAGAAGGGCTATACACAGCACCAGTTTGCGGAGCTGCTGGATATATCGCCTGAGTACGTCAGCAAAATTGAAAATGGAAGAGCCGGAAATCTGGGGATTTCGACGATCTGTAATATCGCAGATCAGCTGGGCATGACGACGGATTACATTCTTGGAAGAATTGATCTCAAAGACGAGATCTTCCAGGAACTGATGCTCCTTTTTGCCGGTATGTCTGAAATTGAAAGAAGACAGTGGATCGATATCATTAAATTTTCGATCGATAGAAGAAAACAGGATGAATGATTCTGAGAAAGAGTCGGGCATCCTGTTTTTTTGTGTCCTTAATTCTTAAGAAGGTCTTTAGATTATGTTCATTGATTTTAAGACCGGAATCAGGTAAGATAAACATGGAAAAATAGGATTATTAGCATTTTAGGAGGAATAGATCATGGCAATTACAAACGTAACAACTGCAACATTTAAAGAAGAAGTTCTTGCTTCACAGAAGCCTGTACTGGTAGATTTCTGGGCCGTTTGGTGCGGACCATGTAAGATGATGGCCCCTGTTCTTGAGATCATCGATGAGGACATGCCTGAGATTAAGATCTGTAAAGTCAACGTGGATGAAAACATGGACCTTGCAATGCAGTATTCCATTCAGAGCATTCCGGCGATGTACGTCTTTAAGAATGGCCAGATCGTCAAGAAGATCATCGGCTATACACCTGAAGAAGAGATGAAGGAAATCCTCGCAGCGATCTAGGAAAGAGGAGACAGAAAGATGACATCAGCGATTCTGGAGACAATGGCCGGATATGCAGGTATGCGTGTGGCGGCAGATATGGAAGTTGTGGCATATGATCAGATGATGGCAATGGCGACAAATCTGCCAAAGAGCAATCATCGTTTCAGCAAGACAATAGCTGAAAAAGGACTGACACTGATCTGTGAGATCCGCAAGGCATCTCCCAAAGAAGGTGTGATTGATCCGGTTTTTAATTATAAAGATATGGTCAAAGCCTATGAGCGAGCAGGCGCAGACCTGATCTGCTGTCCGACAGAAACCAAGTGGTACATGGGCTCCGGACAGATCTTTACCGATATCCGCAATAAGACCCGTCTCCCGATGGTCCGCAGAGAGATCCTGGTAGATGCCTACCAGATCTATCAGTCCAAGACCATGGGTGCAGATGCGGTGACCATGCAGTGCGGTCTCGGTGATGAGGGCACACTGGCCTACTATATGGACGTCTGTGATCAGCTGGGAATAGACGCTGTCGTGGAAGCGGAAGATGAAGCAGAGATCCGTATGGCAGTGGCCGCCGGTGCCAAGATCATTGCGGTACAGATGGATGGCGAAAAAGCAGGCGTCATCGATATGGAGCTTGCGATGCAGGCAAGAACCCTGATCCCCGGAGATGTCCTTCTGATCGCAGAGACAGCCTCTGAAAAAGTGTCCGATGTGGCAGCGCTCAGAGAATGCGGCGCAGACGCTGTGATGATCTGCGAGATGCTGGTCAAAGCACCAAACGCTGCAGAGCTTATCCGCAAGATCAAGGACCAGTAATTTGCTCTTCCCATAACATGTGATTTATTCTATAATATAAACAGTTGATAAGGAGAAAATGTTATGGGAAAAAGATCGACAAAAGAAAATAAAAATATTTACCAGCTCTGTCGTGAAAAACAGGAACTGACGAGAGATAAAGCCAGTGAAAAGATGGTCTACATCTCCTCTGACCGTATTGAGAAGATCGAGAGCGAGAAATCCCTTCCACATCCGGATGAGATCCTGGTCATGGCGGATTGCTATAAGACACCGGAGCTTTGTAATTATTTCTGTTCCAATGAATGTCCGATCGGTATGAAATATGTACCGGAAGTCAAGATGAAGGATCTGTCACAGATTGTTCTGGAGATGCTGGCAACATTAAATGATCTCAATAAGAAGAGAGAAAGATTTATCGAGATCACGGTAGACGGCGAGATCACCGATGACGAGTATGCAGATTTCAAGGAGATCAGCAAGCAGTTATCCAAGATTTCCGTGAGTGCCAATACCTTACAGCTCTGGGTTCAGAAGCGTATCGCAGAGGGCAAGATCGATCCTGAGTTTTTCGAGGATTAGAGGAGGCTTTGTCATAAGGTCATGACAAAAGTGTATAAATGCTTTTCTTGACTAAAGTGCACATGTCATATATAATAGTTTCAGAATCATTAACCATGAAGGTTAGGAAAAACTGAAACAGCATCAACAAAAACCAATAAAAACAGCAGGTTTACTGCGCGATAAAATAGAAATGGAAGAAGAGAACGAATCTCCTGAAGCGATTCGTTCTCTTCTTTTTTGCGCGGCGATCCTGTCCCCGGGAGGGTCTTTTTGGCGGTGACTATGAGACAAGAAAGGAGAAGAAAATGGGCAAATATATCATCAAGAGAATTTTACAGTTAGTGATCGTATTACTCGGCGTTTCTTTCCTGACTTTTATCATTACACAGGCAACACCGAGTGATGCTGCAGAAATGAAGTATATTTCGATGGGTATGATGCCTTCACCTGAACTGCTCGAACAGACGAGAGAAGAGATGGGTTTAAATGACCCGGTCATGGTCCAGTATGGAAGATGGTTAAACAACGTTCTCCACGGTAACCTTGGACAGTCTTCAAAGTTTGATGAGGCCGTATTCGTACAGATGACAAAAAAACTGCCGATGACACTGGAACTGGCAGGCATTGCCTTTGTACTGATGACACTGATCTCCTTCCCGCTGGGCGTTTTATCGGCGGTCAAAAAGAATAAGATCATCGACTACATCATACGATTCTTCTCGTTCTTTGGTATCTCCATGCCGAACTTCTGGCTTGGTCTGATCCTCATGTACATTCTGGCGGTACGTCTTCATATGTTTGACATTGTCAGCAAGAATAATCTGAGAGGTATCGTCATGCCGGTACTGACACTGACCATTCCGATGGTTTCAGGTTATGTCAGACAGATCAGAGCGGCTATTTTGGAAGAACTGAGCAGTGATTACGTGATCGGCGCAAGAGCCAGAGGTATTCCTGAAAGAAGAATCCTCTTCCTGCACGTCATGCCAAACGCCCTGACCCCGATCATCACTTTGATGGGCCTTTCCGTCGGTGGCCTTCTTGGTGGTACGGCGATCATTGAAACCTTGTTTTCATGGCAGGGTATCGGCAACATGGTGGTTGAAGCGATCCGTGTCCGAGACTATAACCTGATCCAGGGTTATGTTATCTGGATGGCGATCATCTATGTTGTTGTCAATCTGATCGTGGATATTTCCTATCGTTTACTGGATCCACAGATCCGATTAAAGAAAAAAGTCGATTAATTGTATTGGAGCCTTCAGAATGGATCAGAAAAAATCAATCCGTGAAAAGTACATAGAGAGAAAACTAAACGGCAGAGATCCGATCCTCCCACCTGCAAAGACAGGCAGAGGCAAGTGGATCCGGTTTGGTCTGTTCCTTGGACTGACAATTCTGGTTCTGGGTGTCGCTATTTTTGGTTATCATTTTGCACCTTATGATCCGCTGGAAGTCGACTACATGAACGTACTGGTCGGACCGACCAAGGCACATCTTTTCGGAACCGATAATCTGGGCCGTGATGTCCTTTCGAGAATTCTCTTTGGTTCCCGAAGCTCATTCGCACTGACCTTCCTGATGATCGCCATCGTGGCATCCGCAGGAACGATCATCGGTATCATTTCCGGTTTCTTTGGCGGTATCCTGGATACGGCCATTATGAGATGGACAGATATCCTTCTGGCCTTTCCGGACAGTGTCTTTGCCATTGCGGTCGTCGGTATGATGGGACCGGGTCTTGTGAATACCATCCTCTCCCTGTCCTTTATCTGGTGGACCAAATATGCCAGAGTAACCAGAGCCCAGGCGGCTTCGATCCGTCATAAAGACTATATCATTGAAGCCAGGTTTGGTGGGGCCTCCACCTTCCGTATCCTGACAAAATACATTCTTCCGAATGTACTGCCTCAGGTCGTGATCATGGCCACCATCGACATCGGCGGTATGATGCTGACACTTGCAGGTCTTTCCTTCCTTGGACTTTCAGCCCAGCCTCCGACACCGGAGTGGGGCAGTATGCTCTATGAAGGTAAGTCCTATCTTCAGACAGCGCCATGGATCATGCTCTTTGCAGGTGCCGCCATCTTTATCACGGTGATCGTCTTCAATCTCCTGGGTGACTCCCTGAGAGATATCTTAGATCCTAAAGAACATTAAACACAAAACAAATAAAAAATATAAAATGTGAGGGAAAAACAATGAAAAAGAAATTTTTAGTAGCTGTGCTTGCAGCTGCAATGACAATGAGCATGCTGGCAGGCTGTGGTGCCAAAGAACCTGCAGCACCTGCACCAGCCGAAACATCCGCTCCTCAGACAGAGGCAGCAAAAGAAGAAGCACAGGAGCCGGAAGGTGAGAAACATATCAATACGGCTTTCTTCTGGGTATCCACAGGTCTTGACCCTGCAGTCAGCTATGATGGCTGGGTAGTCAGCCGTCTGGGTGTCGGTGAAGCACTCCTGAAGCTGAATGATGAGCTTCGTCTGGAAGCTTGCCTTGCAGATGCGTGGGACAACGTGGATGAGGTGACATGGCACTTCCATATCAGAGATGGCGTGACTTTTACAAACGGCAAGCCTGTCGATGCAGAAGCTGTTAAGGCTTCCCTTCAGCGTTCCATCGATCTCAATGACCGTGGCGCAGAATACCTGAAGATCGACCACATGGAAGCCGATGGACAGGATCTGACCATCATCACATCCGAGCCAAATGCAGCTCTTCTCAACAACATGGTAGAGCCTGTATTTGATATCATCGATGTGACATGTTCCGATGAGGAGATCAACAATGCACCTGTTTGTACAGGTCCATATATCGTTGCTGACTTCGTTTCCGAGCAGAAAGTAGAACTTGTTAAGAACGAGAATTACTGGGGCGGTGAAGTTGGTCTTGATGCGATCACAGTTACACAGATCTCCGATGCTGATGCCAGAGGTATGGCTGTTCAGTCCGGTGAGATCGATCTGACCAACACAATCGACAACACAACTGTTAAGAACTTCGAAGATCCTACACTTTACAATATCAGCAACATCGTCAGCCCACGAGTAAACGTTGCTTACATGAACAATGCAGAATCCAGCCCACTTCACGATCTTGAGCTTCGTAAGGCTGTTTCCTATGCGGTTAACAGAGATGCTTATGCAGGCCTCATCGGCGGCAGCGGCGCACACAGCTGTTATTCCGATTCCACACCATTCGGCAACGAGACCATCGATGCATTCACATACGATGTAGAGAAATCCATGGCGATCCTCGAGGCAGCAGGCTATGCAGACGTTGATGGTGACGGCTACGTTGAAAATCCTGATGGT
>JAZUHQ010000301.1:0-3269 GCA_045641805.1 Lachnospiraceae bacterium | reverse complement strand
TCGCCTTCATTGGCCTCTTCCATCTTGACAGCCACCTCCGGCGCTTCATCCTTAAAAGTCAGCAGCATGACCGCCTGGGCCCAGTTCAGGGACAGACAGGCATGTCTGTTCTTGGCGCTTGCTTCCTCACTGAAGATCACCATCAGTTCCTGAAGCACCTCTTTGGTCAGATAGCCACCGCGCCAGTGAAAGAGGAAAGGCTTCCCCTTTTTGGCTGCCTGCATGACGCGCTTACGCACTTCTTCCTGTTTAGTGAAGGACAGTTTTTTCTCTTTATAGTAGAAATGATCATGATCCGTGCAGACCGGCATACGCCATAAAAGGGGCTCATGATCCCTGAAGATCTGTTTGTCATCCAGATTAAAATAGTCATAGCGGATGGCATCGGGACTGCCCAGTGTGTTATCAAAGGTCGCATCCAGATGATAATACTGACCGCCGATCTTGACGATATTCCAGGCATGACGGTATTTGATACCCTTTTCCGGATTGGCCCCGGAGATAGGGATGACACACCAGATATCCAGCGCATCGCAGAGGATCTTGACAGATTTGGCGATGCCTTCACAGACTGCCACACCGTGACCCAGTGCCCCGATGATCTCATGGGAATAGGCTTTTTTCAGCTTATCATAATGGATGTTTTTACATATAAAATCATGAATGTACTGCTCTTTTCCTTTTTCATCCAGTTTAGCCGCTTCCCTGGCCAGTTTCTTCACTCTGGCCTCCATGGCCTGACGATGCATCTGGATCTGTTTTTTCTGGAAAAGGTATTCCGGGGACATGATCACATTGCCGGAATCCTCATAGTAGCGATAACCGAACTTGACGGACCAGAAGATCTGCGGATCATCCAGGCGGATCATGAAGTAGATATCGGAAAGCTCCCTGCCCGAAAGTCTGGGTACCAGGAAGGAAGGCGCCATTTCCAGAAGCCCGCTTCGGATCGCATGGTAAGCCTTCTGCTGGTCCTTATTCAGTAAATTGTAATAATATGCACCTGCTTTTGCCATAAGACCTACTTTCTGGTGACACCCACGTGAGGACAGCCTAAAAAGGCCTTAGGGTCGATCTCCGTGGACTCCGGCATGATGACTTCCTCAAGGGCTGTACAGTCCTTAAAGGCATAGCCGAAGATTCTGCGCACACCCGGCTCACAGATCACTCTCTTCAGCTGTTTGCAGTCCTGGAAAGTGAATGGGATCACATCCCGGCAGTTACCCGGGATCACGATCTCCTCAATGCTGCTGCGCACAAAGGCATACTGCCAGAGGTAAGTCAGACTCTTTGGCAGCTCGATATGCCGGATGCCGGTCGCCCCATCAAAGACAAAACCGCCGATCGTTGTCACACCTTCCGGAATGATCACTTCGTTGATCTCTGTGTGATGCTTAAAAAGATCATCATAGAGTGTGGACACCGGTCTGCCGCAGTAGGTCGCCGGGATCTCCACGCGCGCTTCATCGCCCATGTAGTTACTCAAACAGTAAGTATCATCCTCAATATATTTAAACAAAAAATCCTGCATCTTAAAATTCCTCTCCAAAGGGATTCATGCCCGGAAACAAATCTGCTCCCGGATAGACATCCTCATCCTCATTCTCATCCTCATCACATGCCGGCTGCTGCGCGCCGATAAAATCCATCAGCATGCGGATCTGTTCTTCCTTTTCCGGATCCATGCCCTCATCCTCTTCTTCAGGCATCAGTTCACTGTCAAACAGGAAAAGATCCGGCATTCCAAGATAGTCCCTGATGATCATGGACAGATCTTGATCCTCTATGATCATACCACTGGGAGAACCCTCGAAAGCTTCCTCACTGCCATCTTCAAAACAGACCAGAAGTTCCCAGCTTCCGCAGTCCATGCCGCAGTCGTTTTCGACCAGTTCTTCAAGCTGATCACCGATGATGGCCAGAAGTTCCAGCATGGCCGCTTCACTGATTCTGAAGTGGCTCCCCCTGCCCTCTTCATAGTCCTCATCGTCATCTATATAATTCCATGTCTCAAAATCCACACGGCCTGATGCATGGAGCGTCAGGTTGTGTTTGATCTCCATCCCCGGGTCTGCCATCATGCCATCATGCATGAGATCCGTGGTGAGTTCCAGTTTTTGTATGCGCTTCATCTTTCTCTTTTCCGGTTCCTTTCCGGTCTATGCCAGGTTGTCCGGACCGAAACCTTCCGGCATTAATTCCTTCAGTGTATAGACACGGTTTTCCTGATCTTCCCTGCCCAGAATAATGCGAAACGTCTCATAGTCACAAAATTCCATCATCACCTGACGGCAGACACCGCATGGCGCTGTCCAGGAAGTGCAAGGCTGACCGGCCGGTCCACCCACGATCGCGATCTTCTCAAATCCGTAGGTGCCTTCACTGACCGCCTTGAAAAAGGCCGTTCTCTCTGCACAGTTGGTCGGCGTATAGCCTGCATTCTCAATGTTGCATCCGGTGTAGACCTTGCCATTCTTTGCGAGCAGCGCCGCACCGACTGCGAAATGAGAATAGGGTGAGTAGGAAAACTTTCTCGCTTCCATTGCCAGTTTGACTAATTCTCTATCATCCATCATTGAATATTCCTTTAATCTTACGTATAACTGTAATTCTGGTTAATGCCCATCTCGCAGGCACCATTGATCTCTGCCTTTGTCAGCTCACCCTCAGCCACTCGGCAGATGTGATCGAGCAGTTCCTCTCCCAGCTGATCAAAATCTTTCTCTCCTGTGATGCTCTCACTGGTATCAAAATCAATAAAGTCAGAGAGAAAGGTCGCCATCTTGTGGTTGCCTGTGATCTTCACTACCGGTGCGATCGGGTTACCGATCGGATTGCCAAGTCCTGTCGTAAATGCGACCACCTGGGCACCTGCTGCCACCAGCGCCACCGTATTGACCACGTCATAGGCTGTGGCATTGATAAAATACAGACCCTTATCGCGGATCATCTCGCCGTACTGGTAAAGACCATCAAACGGATACTTTCCGGATTTATGAATACATCCCAGGGATTTTTCTGAGAGGGTCGTGATACCGCCCTCCTTGTTGCCCGGTGATGGATTGCTGTTTCGGATATCTTCGCCGGATTCCTCAAAGCGGTCCCGCTCCCAGCAGACAATGGCATCATAGATCTGCTGTCCAATCTCCGGTGTACGTCCTCTCTTTTTCATGATGTGTTCCGCACCAATGGCTTCCGCGGTCTCACTCATGGCCGCTGTACCGCCGGCTTCCATAAGGGCATCGGTCACTTTACCCAGCACCGTATTG
>JAZUHQ010000300.1:0-5949 GCA_045641805.1 Lachnospiraceae bacterium | reverse complement strand
AAAGCCTCTCCAATCGGAGAGGCTTTTCTTTGTTTATTTCACTTTGTTGGCAAATTTAGTGTAATTCGGCATCCATACAAGCTCAACGGTTCCGATCGGGCCATTACGCTGTTTGGCAATGATGACCTCGGATATATTCTTCTTGTCGGTATCCTTATTATAGTAATCATCTCTGTAGAGGAACATAACAACGTCCGCATCCTGCTCGATCGCTCCGGATTCTCGGAGGTCTGAAAGCATTGGACGGTGATCCGGTCTCTGTTCACAGGCACGGCTGAGCTGGGACAGGGCAATGACCGGTGCATCGATCTCTCTGGCAAGGGCCTTTAAAGATCTGGAGATCTCAGAAATCTCCTGCTGTCTGGATTCCTGACGTTTGCTGGAGCCTGTCATTAACTGAAGGTAATCGATAATAACAAGACCCAGGTTCTGCTCAAGTTTGTATTTTCTGCACTTGGAGCGGAGTTCTGTAATGGAGATACTTGGCGTATCATCAATGATCAGTGGTGCAGAACTGATAATACCCGCACCTTCGATCAGTTTTTCCCAATCCTGCATCTGAAGATCACCGGTACGCATGGACTGAGAATCCACACGGGATTCCATGGAGAGCATACGGTTCACCAGCTGATCCTTTGACATTTCCAGACTGAAGATAACGGTTGGCACTTTATCTTTGACACAGATCGCTTCTGCCAGATTCAGAACGAAAGCAGTCTTACCCATGGAAGGACGGGCTGCGATCAGGATCAGATCAGATTTCTGAAGACCGGACATCTTATAGTCCAGGTCGTAGAAACCGGTGGCAATACCGGTTACTTTGCCCTTCTGCTTGGCTGCTGCCTCGATCTTATCGATGACCGATAAGACAACGTCCTTGATCGGCACGTAGTTGTCGGTTGTTTTCTTCTGGATCACATCAAAAATACGCTTTTCTGTGGCACCCATAATGTCATCCAGGGACTCCTTATGGGAGTAGCAGGCGTTAGCGATATCCTCATTGACTTTGATCAGTTTTCTGAGCATGGCGTTCTCGCTGACCATCTCCGCATAATGACGGACATTGGCAGACGTCGGCACACTGTTCAGCAGATCACCGATAAATTCAACGCTGGAGAAGGCCTCCGGTACATCCTTGATCTTCAGGCGTTCCTGAAGTGTCAGAATGTCGATCGGTTTACCTTCGTTGTAGAGTTCCACCATGGAATCAAACAGTACACCATACTGATGCTGATAGAAATCGTCACCGGTGATCATTTCAGAAGCAGCGACAACCGCATCTGTATCCATGATCATTGAACCAATGACCGCTTTTTCAGCTTCAATACTGTGAGGCAATATTCTTTTGATTACGGCTTCTTCCGCAGTCATAGCCATGACTTTTTCCTCCTGTCTGATAGAATGTCTCTCTTATTTTGCCTCTACAACTTTCACTGTCAGCTCTGCTGTTACCTTTGGATGTACCTTGTAAGGTACCTTGTAGACACCAAGGGAACGGCATGGCTCTGCAAGCTGGAGTTTCTTCTTATCGATCTCAATACCAAGCTGGCTCTTGAAAGCAGCTGCGATTTCCTTTGTGGAAACGGAACCGAATGTTCTGCCGCCTTCGCCTGTCTTGATGGAACATGTAACGGATCTCTCTTTGATATCGTCTGCAAACTTCTGGCAGGACTCAAGAAGTTCCTGTGCCTTCTTTACTTCATTGGCTTTCTGAAGTTTCAGATCGTTGATGTTCTTTGGTGTTGCTTCAATACCAAGCTTTTTAGGAAGCACAAAGTTTCTTGCATAACCATCATTGATATTGACGATCTCACCCTTTTTACCAAGTGTTTTAACGTCTTCAATTAAAATTACTTTCATTTCTATATTTCTCCTTCTGCTTTCATCTGTTTGACGACTGCTTTCACTTTCTCATAAGCTTCCTGCTCAGTCACATCAGGGAGCTGTGCACCTGCGATCGTGCTGTGTCCACCACCGCCCATGCGTTCCATTACCAGCTGCACATTCATTGTTTCATAGGAACGGGCACTGATATAGACGGTATTTCTGATCTTCGTGAAGACGAAGGAGGCTTCAATACCGACAATATTGAGCAGATCATTGGCTGCCTGTGCACCGACGATCGTTGGGCTTTCCAGGCCTTCAGGAGGCAGGAAACCGTAGGCACAATTGCCTTCAACCACGGCACTCTTGACCACTTCTGCTTTGGCTTTATAGGATGTCATATCATCTCTGAGCATCAGATGAACACGTGTAATGTCTGCGCCGGCACGTCTCAGGAAAGCGGCCGCCTCGAAAGTACGCACACCTGTCTTACTGATGAAGTTATTGGTATCGATCAGCATACCCGCATAGAGGGCATCGGCCTCTTCTGTGCGGAGTTTAACGGAATCCGCAATGTACTGGAGGATCTCCGCAACCATCTCACATGCGGAGGATGCGTAAGGTTCCACATAAGACAGAACCGGATTTTCAATCGCTGCACCGGAAGAACGGTGATGGTCGATCACGACGATCGTCTTTGTCAGCTTCAGAAGCTCAGGCGCTTCTGTACGATTGCTGATATTGACATCCACCACCACAAGGGCTGTGTTGGAATCAACAATGCCTCTTGCCTGCTCGGAGGTAATAAACATGTCACTGTCATAGTCAGGATTATCTCTGAATGGTTCAATGATCGGTTTAACGGAAGTCGTCACATCATTTAAGACGATGAAGGCTTTCTTGTTCAGGATTCTCGCTGCACGGTAGACACCGATCGCTGCACCGATACAGTCCACGTCACCGATCTTATGACCCATGATCACAACCTGATCACGGCCATCGATCACCTGCTTGAGCGCATGCGCTTTCACACGGGCACGGACACGGGTTGATTTTTCAACCTGTTTGGTCTTACCACCATAGTAGGACACCTTTTTACGGTCCTTGACAACGGCCTGGTCGCCGCCTCGTCCAAGGGCAAGGTCCAGTGCATACTTGGCCCAGTCAAGTGCCTGACCGTAGCTTTCCGCATTGACACCCATACCGATACAGAGGGTCACACTCATCTCGTTACCCAGATTGATCTCTCGGACTTCATCCAGGAGGGAGAACTTGGAGCTCTGGATCAGTGGCAGATACTGCTGTCTCATGACAAAAATGTATCTGTCTTTTTCCATCTTGTTGACGATGGCATCGAAATTCTGAAGATACTTATTGATCTTACGGTCAACCAGTGCAGACAGAAGGGATCTTCGAACTTCTTCCGTACTGCTGAGGGCTTCTTCATAGTTGTCAATAAAGATAATACCGCATGCCAGTTTCTGATTCTGAATATCTTTTCTTGTATTGATGACTTCTGTCTCCTCGAAAAGATAGAGCGCAAACAGTCTGCTGTCTTCGGAATCCGGCACCAGAATGGTATTGTTCTCATTCAGGTTCTGTGTATCGATCTCTCTGAGTTCCGCTTTATAGTACTGGTCTTTATGACGGACATGGAGGTACTGGATCTTGTTCTCTTTCCCTGACAGGAGTTCCTGTTTGATCTCCGGAATGAGTGCAGAGATATTCTTCATATCGATGTATTCGCCGAGCACATGCTTCATGCCCTTGTTGGACCAAAGAAGCTTACCGGTATTATCGAGAAGACCGTAAGGGACATCCAGATCACCCATCAGACGTCTCTGAACCTGGGCAAACTCAACACCATAACCGACCAGCTGATCGCTGATTGCCGGCTGCAGATAATAATAAATACCAACCGACGCTGCAAAATAGATCAGCGTGCATGCCAGCATCAGTGGTGCTGCGCTCATCTCCATGATAAACATCACCACTGTAAAGACAGCGGGAATCACTGTCAGTTTCATCGGCCATTGCAGGTATGCGTTTATCTGCCCTTTCAGTTTTACTTTTTTATTCATTTATAACACCTCTTTTATAAAAAAGAAAAATGCACACAAATTCCCAATATAAACAGTATAGCATTAAAAAATCCAGTGGTAAAGGAAATTCCTTGAGGGGCCCCTTTGTGCATGCTTATGTCGACTTTGTCCTCCCTTTGCGCCGCTTTCTCCGCTCTTTACACTGTTTATGATCTGTATTAAAATAGAAACATCAATCAAAGTGTAAAGGAGTGTATTCAATATGGCAAAAGCTGTGATCTTTTTTGCTGATGGTTTAGAAGAAATTGAAGGTTTAACGGTTGTCGATATGTTCAGAAGAGTGGGAATCGAGATCGATATCGTCTCTGTTACCGGCAGTCTCAATATAGAAGGTTCCCATAAGATCCGTATTCAGGCAGACAAGCTGTTTGAGGACGTGGATTATTCCGATGTGGATATGCTGATTCTTCCGGGTGGTATGCCTGGTACCTTAAATCTGCAGAACCACAAAGCACTCGGTGAGCTGCTTGTATCCACTGCCAAGGAAGGTAAGCAATACATTGCTGCCATCTGTGCTGCACCAACCGTTCTCGGTGCGCTTGGTATTCTGGAAGGCTACCGTGCGACATGCTATCCACGCCATGAGACCAAGCTGCTCGGCGCCAAGATCGAAATGTCCAAGGTCGTTGTAGACCGCAACATCATCACCAGCCGCGGTATGGGTACAGCCATCGAATTTGCTGCTCAGCTGGTAGCCATCTTAAAGGATGCTCATGAAGCCAGAGAGCTGCTTGGAAGCATTGTATACAGTCAGAACTAAATACTCTGTCCCTGACAGGCAATAAGAAAAAGCTGCGTTTCCGCAGCTTTTTCTTGTTTGAACGATTTTACTGATTCTTCGCAGCACGTGCTGCTTTGACAGCTTCCATTTTTTTAGTTGCCTTGTAGATATTTCTTGTGATCGGATACTTCGCAAAGAAAAGATTCTTGAATGCATAGAAGGAAGACACTTCATAAAGCTCGCCTTCTGCACGAAGCTGAGGCTCTTTTCGTGCGATCAGATCGATCATGTAGCTGTCTCTGCTCAGCTCTGCCCACTCTTTCATGAACTCAATGGTGATCGGCAGTCTGTGAAGACGTGTGCCGTATCCCTCGTGAGCCGCCTGTGCGTCCTGATAAAGCTTTTTCTCTGCTGATTCCGGATCAGCCAGTGCTTCTTCAAATGCCTCATTAATATAGATCACTTTAAGGTCGTCATTGATCACCATCACCGGTTCCATGACTTCTAATTCTGAAAAATCAACCTGGCTTGCAGGTGTTCCTAAGTCACGCATAATTCTATACCTCCCTGAGATGATCGCCATCTCCACTGGTTTAAGTATATCACAAAACCCCATCTTGTCTTCCAATAATGTGAATATTTTTACCGAACTTGAACAAGTGTCTGTCATCTGCTATGATATTTGTTGGGAGGAAACGACGATGACAACACATGTTTTAAAACCATATACAATAGAAGGAAATGAAAACTGTCCGGAAGTATCCGTCGCCTACTGGCTGACCCTGGTTGCTTCCAATCCATTCAATGGCTTTGCCCTCTCTTCTCTCGGTTGTGCCAGCTACCATGGTATCGGTACAGAGAAGGATCTTGAGAAAGCCCTGGACTACTTCCGCAAGTCCGCCGAGCTGGAGGATGCGGATGGTATGTACTGCCTTGGCAGATGTCTTCTGGAAGGTATCGGCTGTGCGCAGGATACAAAACAAGCGCTGAAATGGCTGAAAAAAGCAACCGCCGAGGATCTCTCAGACGGTAAGATCCAGGCTGGTCTGACACTGGCTGAATGCTATCATGAAGGCATTGGCGTCGAAAAGAATGACCAGAATGCCGGTGACTGGATCATCAAAGCGATCTGGCCTTATCTCAATCATGATAAACAGGATGATTTCCTGGATCTGGATGAACTTGAAGAGATTGCGGAAGTACCGGATGTCCCTGCCTGCCTTTTAAGAGCAGCCCTCTACGGACATGAGGAAGCCCTGAGCCACTTTGAAAACGTGGAAAATGCCCGTGACTACCTCAAAG
>JAZUHQ010000299.1:0-2106 GCA_045641805.1 Lachnospiraceae bacterium | reverse complement strand
ACTCAGTGTATTTTGGGAAAGAAGATCATAGTCATAGTTCTATTTTGAGCAGGCAATTGCCTTACCGCTCTTATCACAGAGAGTCACCTTTGTCTCGGAATACATCTCTTTCCCCAAAAAGGTATCTTTTCTCCCCCGTTTGAGCTTAGCCGAATGTCTTAAAACGACCATCTTACCCTTTAGTATTTTCTGTCTAGAGTTCCATCACCAGCATGATCGGTGCGTGGTCCTGTCTTGGGCCGGAATCTAACATCTCTGAACGGGTGATCTTGTCTTTGACTCTGTCACTGACAATGAAATAGTCGATTCTCCAGCCTGAGTTATTGATCTTGCTGGTCTTGACTCTCTGAGCCCACCAGGAGTAGACCTCTTTCACATCGCCATTGACATGTCGGAAGCTATCCACAAAGCCTCTTGCCAGGAGCTGAGTAAAGCCTTCTCGCTCTTCATCTGTAAAGCCGGCGGACATATGATTGCCGGCAGGGTTGGCAAGATCAATTTCTTTATGAGCGACATTGAAGTCACCACATGCGATGACCGGCTTACTGCTGTCAAGCTGGCTTAAATAGTCTGCGTACTTGACGTCCCAGATTTGTCTCTCCGGCAGACGCTTCAGTCCGTCACCGGCATTTGGTGTATAGACGTTGACAAAGTAGAAGTCTTCAAACTCCAGTGTCAGCAGTCTTCCCTCCATATCCATCGTATCCGGTGCACCAATCTGAGGCATAGTCTTCACCGCGGACAGATTGTTTTTGTAAAGGATCATTGTGCCCGCATAGCCTTTTCTTGCCGGTGGCTCGGAGCTGACCCATGCAATCTCATATCCCGGGAAATAGGATTCAAGAATCTCCATGTGCTTGGCTGAAGGACCTGTCACAGGGAGCTTTGTCTCCTGAACAGCAATAATATCTGCCTCTTCCTTTCTGATCGTCTCCAGTACATCTCTTGAAAGACCAGCTCTTGGAGAGGCTGAAGTCAATGCAGCGTTGAGGGAATCTATATTCCATGAAATAAACTTAGTCATTTTTGTTTTTCTCCTTAGGTTGATACTATCAGTATACCTTATTTCTCTCTGTTTTCCAAACCGCAATGTCGATTCTTAGTTCTGTAACCACGAATCGTTTTCTTTGCTTCTATTCTGCTTTTCCCAGTCGTCCCATGAGAAGCTGCTCTATCTCTTCCACAGGAACACCCTTATTGACCACTGCATCTACGCCCTCACAAATCGGAAGTTCTGCCTGATAGCGTTCCTTCAGCTCCATCGCTGCCGTCAAAGCGTAAATACCTTCTACGACCATGCCAACCTCTTTGACCGCCTCATCACGGCTCTTACCCTGTCCGATCAGCATGCCGGCTGTCAGGTTTCTACTGTGAAGAGACGTACAGGTGACAATCAGATCACCGATACCAGCCAGACCATTGAAGGTCTCCGGCCTGCAGTTCATGAGTCGACCCAGTCGTGATACTTCATGGATACCACGTGTAATGAGCGCTGCGGACGTGTTATCTCCAAACCCTCGTCCTCTTGAGATACCGGTCGCCAGCGCAATGATATTTTTAAAAGCACCACAGATCTCAACGCCATGTATATCTGTGTTCGTGTAAACTCTAAATTTCGAATTCATAAAGATTTTCTGTACAGCAACGGCCGTCTCCTCTTCCTCACAGGCCGCTACAATCGTCGTTGGCATGTCAACGGCCACTTCCTCCGCATGTGTTGGACCGGATAATGCGACCAGCTTAACCTGTCGTTTTGGATTTTGCTGTTTCATCTCATCCTCGATGACCTGAGTCAGTGTATAGAGCGTCTTCGGCTCGATACCCTTGGCTACGTCAACGATGATCTGTCCATCCGGCACATAAGGCGCCGCTGCTTTTGCAGTACTTCTCACAAAAACAGATGCCACAGAAAAGAGCAAAATATCCTTCTCTGTACAAACTTCCTCAAGATCCTTTGTGTAACTCAAAGCCTCCGGAATCACCATGTAAGGCAGTTTCGGATGTTTTCCAGTCTCCACTAATGAATCGATCTCCGCAGGTAAGGCTGACCAAACCTGCACCTCATGTCCCATATTGCAAAGCATACGTGCCAATGCCATTCCCCAT
>JAZUHQ010000298.1:0-2243 GCA_045641805.1 Lachnospiraceae bacterium | reverse complement strand
TTTTTTGAAAAATATGAATTTTTATTAATATCTCGATGCATAATATGCAGATGCCGTGAGTATGCAAATGGTGTACAATACGGAAAAAAACAGGGTAAAAAGAGTGAAGATATCGACATTTGGCGATGGGTTCAAAAAAACGCATGCATAATTATTAGAATATATTAAATTTATGCTTTACTTAATCGCCCACTTGTATTAATATAGATGAAGTGCCGAAGAACATCTCACTCAGCATGAGGCGTTCTTTCAATATAAATGGAAAAGGCGTAAAGAATGAACAAAGTTTTAGTAAGAACAATGACAATAGAGGATTATGATGAAGTCGCAGCGCTTTGGGCAAGAATTCGTGGTTTTGGTATCCGCAGTATTGATGACTCCAGAGCCGGTGTCGAGCGTTTTCTGAGACGTAATCCAACCACCAGTGTGGTGGCAGAGATCGATGGGAAGATCGTCGGCTCCATTCTGTGCGGTCACGATGGCAGACAGGCTTGCTTTTACCATGTGTGTGTCGATGAGGCATACCGTCAGCAGGGTATTGGCAAGAAGCTGGTTAACTTCTGTGTGGAAGCACTGAAGGAAGAACAGATCAACCGTGTTTACCTGATCGCATTCAAGAAGAATGAGGTGGGTAATACATTCTGGAAACAGATCGGCTGGGATTTCAGAGAAGACCGCAACTATTATGAACTCTATTTGAATTCAGATAATCAGACCGTATTTAACGATTAATCACGGGAGGCATCAATGATGAAATATATTGAAGGCGGCGTAACAGCTGCAAAAGGTTTTAAAGCATCCAGTGCCGCAGCAGGCATCAAATACCAGGGCCGTACGGATATGGCAATGGTATACAGTGAAAAGCCATGTATGGCTGCAGGTACTTTCACAACAAATATTGTCAAGGCAGCGCCTGTTAAATGGGACGCTCAGATGGTCAAAGAAGCACCTTATGCTCAGGCAGTGGTTTGTAACAGTGGTATTGCCAATGCATGTACCGGTGTGCAGGGGATGGCTTACTGCAAAGAGACTGCACAGAAACCCGGCCAGGTTTTAGGAATTCCTGAATCCGCTGTGCTTGTGGCATCCACAGGTGTTATCGGTATGCAGCTCCGTATGGACCGCATTGCAGCAGGTATTGATCTTCTTGTTCCTGCCCTCTGTGGCAGCATTGAAGCCGGTCACCAGGCAGCACGTGCGATCATGACAACTGACACTGTTTCCAAGGAAGTTGCTGTTACGTTTGAAGTAGGCGGTGTGACAGCAACAATCGGTGGTATGGTCAAGGGTTCCGGCATGATCCATCCAAACATGTGCACCATGCTTGGCTTCATCACAACGGACGTTGCCATCTCCAAGGAACTTCTTCAGGAAGCTTTAAGCGAAGATATCAAGGATACCTACAACATGGTATCGGTTGATGGTGATACATCTACAAACGACACGATCCTTCTTCTTGCCAACGGTATGGCCGGCAACAAGGAGATTACAGAGAAGAATGAGGACTATATGGCATTCGTGGAAGCACTGCATGCCATCAATGCAGGCCTCAGCCGTAAGATTGCTTCCGATGGTGAGGGTGCATCTGCCTTATTTGAAGTCAAGATCGTCCATGCAGACACAAAGGAGAATGCAAAGATCCTTGCTAAATCCGTTGTGACATCCAGTCTTGTCAAGACAGCCATCTGTGGTCATGACGCTAACTGGGGACGTATCCTCTGCGCAATGGGCTACTCAGGTGTAATCTTTGATCCTGAGGTGGTGGACCTCTATTTTGAGAGCGAAGCCGGTAAGATCATGATCATCGAAAACGGTGTAGCGACAGATTACAGCGAAGAGGAAGCAACAAAGATCCTTTCCGCAAAAGAAGTGACAGCCATCGCCGATGTCAAGATGGGTGAGGCAGAGGCAACAGCCTGGGGCTGTGACCTGACACACGGTTATATCGACATTAACGCAGACTACAGATCTTAATCAGATCCGGAGCGTATGCTATAAAGGAGTAATGAAAATGGAAAGAAATATGAATCAGATCATGGCTAAAGCAGAAGTCCTCATCGAGGCACTTCCTTATATCCAGCGCTTTAACCGTAAGATCATTGTTATTAAATACGGCGGCAGCGCAATGATGAATGACGAGCTTAAGAAGAGCGTTATCGCTGATGCGGTTCTTCTGAAACTGGTAGGTTGCAAACCGACCATCGTGCACGGTGGTGGTAAGGAAATCAGCCGCTGGGTAGGTA